>JAZGEG010000001.1:0-2354 GCA_036478655.1 Candidatus Aenigmatarchaeota archaeon
TATGTACAGCGTATCGTAGATGTTGTTCAGGTTCTGGTCCACCAGGACGAAGTGATATGTTTTGGAGCTTATGGTCTGGTTGCCGTAATGAAGGATGTTCGAAATGGAAAGCGTCATTAAATCTGAAAAATTCCCGCCTCCTTGACCAGCGCTCGTTATCAGCGTGTCCGTTGAAACGTTCACGATATCGGACGTGTTTATCATATGCGCTTCCAGATAAATCATCTCGGAGAGAACGTCAAAATAAAGCGTGACGCTGTCCGACCCGTCGCTGACGATCACGTGATAATTTCCGGCAGGGGTTTCGCTCTCGTTCAGAAGGTGAATCATACTGAAGGTGTTGGGCGTTCCGTCGCTTGAGGTCGTGTTGAATGACGTTACATCAGAAGTGGAATTGCGAATTGTAGCCGTCACGTTGAGAACGCCCGAACCTCCTGCCGTTCCCGTTATCGTCATGTTCTCGTTGATCACGTACATGGGCTTGTCCGTGGAAGCGGAAATCGCAAGAACCGAGTGAGACAGGAGTAGCAGGGAAAAACAAAATATCGATATTGCAATCAGCCTGTTACCCAAATACCCCACCCAATTTTAGACAATATATTTAATACAGTAATTTAGTTCTTTGTAAGTTCTTGTAAATTCTTGTTTTTACTACTAATATATCTTTCTACATGTTTAAACACGATTCAAGGGTAAAAACTTTTTAACAAGTTCCTGCATATAACTAATAATCCGTGATAGCATGTTCAGGCTTGTGGTATTCGATCTTGACGGGACCCTGATAGATTCAGCGGGCGCGATCATGAAGAGCATTAACGTGACCTTTTCCGAGATAGGGCTGGGTCCGTACGAGTGGGAAAGGGATATAGTGAGGTTTTTCGGGAAGCCCTTCGAAGAATGGGCGAAGACCCTTCTGAAAGAGGCGGGGAAGTATTCCGGGGGGAACGTGGAGAGGATATCAAACAAGATGTGGGACAATTACGCAAAAATTGGCGTAAAGCACGCGAAACTAATGCCCGGGACCCTGGAAGCCCTGGAAGCCCTCAAGAAGAGGGGGATTAAGCTCGCGGTCGCCACGAACATGAGATCGAGGCACGCGAAAGTCTTCTTTTCACATTTCGGCCTGGGGAAGTATTTCGAGAAGGTCTGCACGGTTTCGGATGTCGGGAAAGGGAAGCCCCATCCCGAACAGCTGGAACGCATAATGAAGGATACGGGTTTCGAAAGGAATGAAACCTTGATGGTCGGGGATTCGAAGTCAGACCTCGAGTTCGCGAGAAACTCCGGGGTGAAGCTCGCCCTTCTGGATTCCCGCTGGAACAAGGGCCTGAAGCCCGATTACAGGATAAAGAAACTGAAAGAACTCCCGGAGATCATTTGATTCGCAGGATCACTCCCTCTTGTTGAAAATGAAGTAACCTATAACCCCTATAAGTGTCAGAACAGGTCCCAGGGGCGAACTGTAGAGGAGGAAAAGCAGGGTTCCTGAAATTAACAGGATAAGCAGAATAAGAGCGATAACCTTGTTCTCTATCATCCCATCACCTCACGCAGCGCGTACAGACATTCGGTCTTCTCGTTTTCATCAGCTCCGCTGTCGCTTCCTTGTATTTCTCAAGGCATTTCCCGGAGCAGAAATCCTTCTTCCATGCTCCGACCCTTCCGAAAACCTCAACTTTCTCTTTCACGGCCTTCCCCTCGCCTACCGTTTTCTTGCAGAAGGCGCACTCCTTTTTGAAAAGCATGATTTAGTTATGCAAAGCAAGCAATAAAAATTTTAAGTTCACTCCCCGAACTTCCTGGAGATCCCCCTCAGGAAGAGATACGCCGCTGTCAAGAGGATCGCGTACTCGATCAGGATGCCTGCGGTGAACGTCCCCACGCTCATCCCGGTGAATTCCCCGAAAGAAGCCGCTGTGGAAAAAACGGATTGCATGTAAGGGGATTCATCAACGTTCGCGTTCATGGCAGAGATCAGCAAAGCCGCTATGACCATGGAGAGAACAAGTATTTTTTTTCTTACCATGTATATAATATTTGTTTTACTCCCTTTTATTTTTTAGCATAACTGAAGCAAAAACAGGAACAAAGATGTTTTTCACATACGAATTCAATCAATTAGATATAACGCTTTTGCCTCTAGTTTGGTTTCATCAGACGTTTGTTTTTCTGTTAGACCCGCATTAATCATAACGAATGCGCCTTTCCCCCCGGTACCTTCATTGACATATTTGGAAATAAAATCTTCGACTGCCTCTAGTTGCTCAGCTGTAAAGCCATCTTTAGATGATAGATATTCTGCAAAGGCAAAAGTAGGATTACCGAGCTTATTAATAATAATATCAGGATCAATT
>JAZGEG010000002.1:0-4046 GCA_036478655.1 Candidatus Aenigmatarchaeota archaeon
TAATACAATAGAACTCAGAATCCAATCAAAAGATATACAAAACCAATTTATTACTTGGGGGTTTCCGAGGGGTCGAAAGAATGAAAAATTAGTTGTTCCAGATTTTATAAAAAATGATGAAGAATTAATAAAACACTTTCTGAGGGGTTTGGCAGACACTGACGGATGTGCCCATTGGAGGAAGAATTATAAGAAATATTATATATCAATATCTTGGGTTTTTACTTCAGAAAAATTCACAATGGAAATAAAAGATTTACTGGTAAGACTTGGTTACAAACCAACGGTATATTCTTACCAAGGCAAGGGTAAAAGGAAACTGATGTGGAGAGTTCAGTTGCAGAGTATGGGAGACGTTTCCAGATATCTCAAAACTATAGGATTTAACAATATAAAAAGATGGAAATCGATATATTTCAAAAAAGACTGGAAAAGATATGGGCCTGGGGAGATTCGAACTCCCGATCTTCACCGTTCTCACCTGATTGGTTGTGAGGGTTCCGCACCTCCTAAAAGGGTTTGACGTCCTAACCAACTAGACCACAGGCCCGGTATATAATTTTCAATTATTATAAAGTTAATAAATGTTCCTGGATTTAAATCGGTTAAGGGAGAAATCTGATAAAATTCACAACACCAAAAATGAACAAGACAATTATTATAATGAAACCCGCCCATAGCTTCTTCTCGAATGAAACCATGTAATAGGCCTGCGGGTTTTTGAGATGCTCGTGGACACCTTTGACGTAGAACGGGATGATTATCATAGCGAAAACTATGCACATTATGTACGTCCCTGGGCTGTCTAACATGGAAAGGAAATTAAGTATATCTTCCAGTATGAGTATCCTCAGAGCCATGATCAACAGTTATAATTAGGCTTCTTTGTCTAATAAGCGCTACATGAAATGGGTGACGCCGGGGACAGAAAATCGAGCCTGACGTGCACGTAGTAACATTTATAAACACTTGAATACCTAAACAACCTATAAACGTGGTTCAAGTTAAAAGGATTTGCTTTTTCTTGGATTAAAGAGAGACTAAAGATATAATATGACACAATTCAGAAAACTGGGCATAATAGAGCCCATATTGAAAGTAATAGAGAATGAGAATTTCAAGGAACCCAGCGAGATACAGAGAAAGGCGATCCCGCTAGTTCTGGAAGGAAGGGACGTGGTGGCAGGATCCGCGACAGGATCAGGCAAAACGCTTGTTTTCGGTTCAGGTATCATACAAAATTCCGAGAGAGGGAGAGGAATACAGTCACTGATCCTCACGCCGACAAGGGAGCTGACCGTGCAGAACACCAAGGCCCTGTGCAAATTCTCGAAGTACAAACCTTTAAACGTCGTCTCCGTATACGGAGGGGTTTCAATAGGCCCGCAGATAGAAAGACTGAAAACAGCGGACGTGGTCATAGGGACCCCGGGAAGGATCTTGGATCACATAGGCAGGAGGACGATCGATCTCAGGAAGGTAAAGATCCTCGTGCTTGACGAAGCGGACACCATGCTTGACATGGGATTCATAGAAGACGTTGAAAAAATAATCAGGGAATGCCCCAGTCACAGGCAGACCCTTTTGTTTTCCGCGACCATAACAATGGACGTCTCTCATCTCGCCAGGGACTACATGGATGATCCGGTTGACGTTTCGGCTGAAAATTACATAGATGCAGACAAGCTGGAACAGGTTTATTATGACGTGCCCGACAATCTCAAGTTCTCCCTGCTCGTGCACCTGCTCAGGGAAGAAGAGGGAGGGCTTGTAATGGTTTTCTGCAACACAAGGGAGTACGTGGATTTTGTCGCGGACAACCTTAATCGCGCAGGAGTGAAATCAATGGCAATACACGGTGGTATTACCCAGGACAAAAGGAACAGGATAATGGAAAAATTCCATTCGAACGAGGTATACGTCCTCGTCTGCACGGACGTCGCTGCCAGGGGGCTTGACATCCGCGGGGTTTCCCATGTCTACAATTACGACATACCGAAGGATTCCAAGCATTATATCCACAGGGTGGGGAGGACGGCAAGGGCAGGCAAACGCGGAAAAGCCATAAGCATTCTCGGGGAAAGGGATTACGATAATTTCCGGCGCGTTCTCCAGGACAGCGAGCTGGACATCGAGAGGGCTGAACGTCCCCGCGTCGAGAGGATAAGAACAATGCGGAATCAAAGGCGGCGCATGCCTTCTGGCAGGCGTGATTTCACGAGGCGTGATCACAGCGGGGGGAGAAGACACATAAGATGATACTATTAAACCATAAAACAACAGATGTAGTATATTATAAAATAGGAGTGATATAATGGAAGAAGAAGAAACGAAAAAGGACAACTTCGGAAGAGAGATGCACAAAGTTACATGTGCTGAGTGCGGAAAAGACACTGAAGTTCCCTTCAAGCCTGACGGAAGCAGGCCTGTTTATTGCAGAGATTGTTTCCAGAAGCACAAACCAAGAAGATCAGAAAGATTCTAGATCAGTTTCTGGATCGTAATACAAGTTACTCACTATTTCTTTATTTTATCCGCCCTCCAGCCACAGCTTCAAGAAATAAAATACGCTGGGGACAGGATTCGAACCTGCGCGGGATTTCTCCCAATGGATGTCACGAAATCATCGGCTTTCGCCTTTTCACATCCAACTCGAGTCCATCGCCTTGAACCGGGCTCGGCCACCCCAGCTTACAGTATTTATTAATAACTCGCTTTTTTATATTAAAAGTTATGAAAATCGCTGTTCAATTCAGGGGCAAAAGGAGAAGCATGGAGGTTCCGGAAAAAGCGAAGGTCATAGACGTTATCAGCAAGGTTAAGGTGAACCCGGAAACCGTTATCGTCAGGAGAGGAAAAGACGTACTCCTCGAAGAAGAGGTTGTCAAGAAAAATGATAACCTGGAATTCATAAAGATAATTTCAGGCGGGTGAAGAAATGAAATGTTCCAAGTGCGGAAAGAAAGCGGTGTATCACAGGAAGTACGAAGGCTCGTATCTGTGCCGTTTGCACTTCATAAAGAGCATCGAAAGCAAAGTAAAGAGAACCATAAGAAAGGACATGCTCATTGAGAGAGGGGATAGGATAGCCTTTGCATTGTCCGGGGGGAAGGATTCCTCAGCGGTTCTTTGCATGTTAAAGGAGATTTTCAGGGAGAGGAAGGATCTCGAGTTCTTCGCGATATCGATAGATGAGGGGATTCCGGGGTACAGGAAGGATAGCCTGAAGATCGCGAAAAGGCTCTGCAGGGAGTTAGGCGTGAAACATCATGTTTTTTCCTTCAGGGAGGAGTTCGGAAAGGACCTCGGCGAGAAGGTCGAAAAGATCAGGAAATCGGACAGTTGGGAGGGGACGGCTTGCACGTATTGCGGTTTGGCGAGGCGCTGGCTCCTGAACAAGAAAGCGAGGGAATTGGGGGCGAATAAAATCGTATTCGGCATGAACCTGGACGATGAGATTCAGGGGATAGTGATGGATTATTTGAGGGGGGACCTGTCCAGGCTTTCCAGGATGGGCGGTAAGCCTATTATTAGGGACGAACTCTTCGTTCCCAGAATAAAGCCGTTCAGGGAAATCCCGGAGAAGGAGATCGGGCTTTACGCGATACTTGTGGGGCTCGAAGTGCAGGAGGATGAATGCCCCTACCTGGAAGGGCCGAGGTTACGCGTTCGCAACTTTCTGAACGATCTCGAGGCTGAAAGCTCTGGAACGAAATTTTCCGTTCTGAAGACCTTCGAAAGGCTTCTGCCTGGCGTGAGGGAGATTGTAAAGAAGGAAAACGTTAGGATAGTGAAATGCGCAAAGTGCGGGGAACCCAGCTCGCAAAAAGTCTGCAAAACATGCGAATTGTGGAAAAAATAGTGAAAGAAAGGTTTTTAAAGTATAACATCGTTATTTTTTTTGCCGATGGTGTAAAATGGATAAAGTGATATGAAATGACATATTCAACTATACTCGATTTAAATAAATTATATACAGGTGGAGAAGGGAAAGTAAATTTTCCGGGAGGAGAAAAATTACTTATACCAGCTAAGGGTTTCGATCG
>JAZGEG010000003.1:0-2492 GCA_036478655.1 Candidatus Aenigmatarchaeota archaeon
TCCTAAAACTGGGGGGAGAGATTCTTGCTGGGAGTGTGGCATTGACAACTATATGCGCACCTTTTGTTTTTACTCCTCGAATAGACCGAAGAGCACAAAAAAATATCGCTAATCAATGGAAATTGTCTGAACTGTATGAACTACCTCTTGAAGATTTGGCTTTGACTAGAGTAGAAAAAATACATAAAATGGTTTCAAGCCCGCAAAAAAGAAATGTATATTCTAAAGAAAAAATACTACCAAGTTTAGAAAAATATCTTCCGCAAATCACAGAGCAATCTGACACGTTTAAGAATAATCCAACTGATACAAAAGCATTTAAAGAATTTCTGACGGAAGAAACAACGAGAAATTGGTTAACTGATCCGATGTATGTCATATCTGACAAAAAACATAAACGGGCAACCTCGTACATAGCGAAAATTATTAGAGCTTATGCTGGTTTATATACGGGTGGTAGGGATTATGTACTAAAAAGACAGAGAACTCCCCAGCAAATAGCAAAACTTGAAATAACCTCTTAACAGGCTTTGCCCATAAAGTAGCTCCTGCCCAAAAAGTCTTGAAATGTCTTAAAGACCCCATGTTCCGTACTTGAACTTTACCTTTTCTTCAGGGATTCCAAATTGTTTTGATAATACACCAAGGGCAATTTCTCTCGCTCGTTCTTTTGTCGTTACAGTTTCCTTATTCAGTCCTTGTAAAATAAATATTGCTGCGGGTTTCATGATTCCAAATTCATTTTTGTCGGGATTGTATATGGATGAGTGTGTATACCTTGTCCCTTGCTTATTTGTATTGAGATATACTTGTAATTTTAAATCACTCATATTTTCAGCAGTCCTAATTTAAACTATTTTTTTACTTAACAGTTAAATATAAAAATGTTTAATCACGCTTACTTGTCAACAGGCGTTTTCCTGAACTTGACCCTTTTCTTGTATTTCTTTTTGTACTTCTTTTTTTTCTTGCTCTCGAAGTATTCTATTTTCTCCCGCTCGCTCATTTCCTGCTCTTCCCCTTCTCTCTCTTCCCGGCTTCCTCTGCCTTTGCGATCGAATAGCCCTTGTCCACCTTCTCGACCCTCATGGGCTTGAAGAAGTAATATATAGCGACACCTATCACCATCGCTATGTAAATCACGCCCCATATGAAGATGAAGACCATCACAAGGATCAACGACCCGAACGCAAGCGGCACGAGCAAAGGAAGAAGGAACAGGAACGCGAGACCTGCGAATACCAAAGCCACTATCCCCAGCAGGAAAGCCCCTGTCAGTCTCAGAAAATATCCTTTTTCCGCCATACTCTCACCTCTTGCTCATCATCCCCCCCAGTAACATTCCTGCCGCCAGGCTGCCTCCCCTGCCTCTGCGACCTGGAAGATATTCAGCAATCTTCCCTGCAAGCTCGTTAACAGGCAGGCTCTGAACCCAGACCCTTCCGGGCCCTTCGCACGTAGCGAGGAACAATCCTTCCCCGCCCCATATCATGTTCTTCACTCCCTTGACCCTTTCCACCGAATACCTGACGCCCGAATCGAACATCGCGAGGTTTCCCGTGTCCACCCGTATTTTCTGGCCGGGTTCCAGGTCGATTTTCGTTACCTCGCCCCCCACGTTGAAGAAAGCCAGGCCATGGCCTTTTACCTTTATCAGTATCAGTCCCTCTCCCCCCAGAAGGCCTGCCCCTATCTTCTTCGTCCAGGTCGCATCGAACGTGACCGAACTTTCCGAACAGAGGAACGCATCCTTCTGCGCGATCAGCTCCTCCCCCTGCCTTATTTCCAGCGGGATTATCTTCCCCGGGAATTCCGAGCCGAAGCTAACGACGCCCTTTCCCCTCAGACTAGTAAAATTGACAAGGAAGAACGACTCGCCCGCGAATTTCCTCTTTATCGACGACCACAGGCCGCCCCTCATCTTCGTTTCCATTTGAACGTTATCGCTCATGAAAATAAGCCTGCCCGACTCCGAAATGATCGTTTCATTCTCATCCAGTTCGGTATTCAGAATCTGCATGGTCGTTCCCTGAAGATCATACCTCATAAAACCACCCCATTAATTCAATCTTAATAATTCGAAGCCGGGTTTAAAAATAAGTTTTTAAACAACCAAACAAATTAAAAACCATGAATTTTAAATCTCTCGCGATTCCGGTGATATTCATCGCCCTTCTTGTCATTTCCCAGAACGCTGTTGCGGAGGAGACAAACAAAACACCCGAAATCGACCTCGAGATGATAAAGGATTTCTACAACAACAACATACAATCCTATTCAGAAATAGCGGACCTTTTCGCGGATGAAAGGCTTAACATATACATAGAAGGATATGGGAATGTCGGGGTTGTGACCGAAAACAAAAAAATAAAGGAGATCAGCGAAGGTGAACTCGAAAATCCCACAGTCAAGATAAATTCTGACATGGAAACGATCAGGGGCATAATTGACGGGGAAATATCCATTGTGGATGAGTTCAAGAGCGGTGACAT
>JAZGEG010000004.1:0-10618 GCA_036478655.1 Candidatus Aenigmatarchaeota archaeon
GGAAGTGTCCAGCCCTTCGTGGAGATGTCAAAAAAAATGGTGAAGGTCAGTCTTAAAGATTCACCCGTGATTCACGTTCCTGTGGGAACAGAAGGTATGAAGGATGAACAAATCATGAAAAATCTAATTGCTGTCGTGAACTTCGTAGGTGAAAAGCTTCCAAAAGGCAAGGTCAACATAAAGGGGGCGTTTATAAAACTCACGATGGGTCCGCCTGTCAGGTTGAAGGTGTGAGAATGGTATCGGAAAAGAAGAAACTGGCTGTAAAGGAACTGAAGGGGGAGTTGGTTAGGTATCCTGTGATCGGGATGCTTGATATGCTCAATCTGCCCGCAAGACAGCTGCAGGACATAAGGGACAAACTCAGGGGTAAAGCCGTTATAAAGATGGTAAGAAAAAATGTCATGAAGCTTGCGATAGAAGGTTCAAATATTAAAGGTTTGGAAAAGATCGAAAGTGAAATAAAAATCCAGCCGGCACTCCTCTTGAGCGAGGTGAATCCGTTTGAGCTCGCGAAAATTATAGAATCCTCAAAATCCTCCGCTCCTGTGAAACCAGGGAATGTCGCTACGAAGGATATAATAGTCAAGGCAGGACCGACAGCCCTTAAACCAGGACCTGTTATAGGGGAATTGCAGAGGGTTAAGATTCCAGCGGGAGTTGGGGAGGATAAAATAATTGTAAAGGAGGATACGATAGTTGTTAAGGAAGGTGAGGAGGTAACAAAACCCGTTGCAGATGTTCTCATGAAGTTGAGAATCGAACCTGCTGAAATATCACTGAACCTCCTCGCTGTGTATGACAGGGGAACTATATACAGAAAGGATGTACTATTCATACCGAGAGAGAAATACGAAAATGATTTGATCAATGCTTATAGATGTGCATTCAACCTCGCGCTTAATATTGGTCTTCCAACAGCTGAAACCCTCCCATTGTTGTTCGCAAAAGCGCACCAGGAGGCGGTATCGCTTGCGTTGGAGGCGAACATAATGACTAAAGAAACTCTTGGGAACTTGCTTGCAAATGCGCAAGCCGAAGCCGAAGCGCTTAAAGAGAAGGTGGGGGATTTGGAAGTGAAGGAAGAGGTGGGGAAAGGTAAAGAGGAAGAAGTTGAAGAGAAGGTGGGCAAAGAAAAGGTTGAAGATGTGCATGCTGAAGAAAAGGTAAGAGTGGAGAAAAAGAAGCCGGAAAAAAATGTAAAGAAGAAAGAACTGAAAAAAACAATTGTTGATAAAAAATCAAAAAAGGAGGGATAAGATGGAAATTGTGTACGCAGCCTTGCTCCTACATTCATTGGGGAAGAAAATCGATGAGGCTGGTGTTAAGAAGGTCATGGAAGCGGCAGGGGCCAAAGCGGATTCCGCTCAGGTGAAGGCTTTGGTAGCAAACCTTAAAGACGTGAACATAGAAGAAGCGATAAAGGGATCTTCTGTTGTTCAGGCAGCTGCAGCACCAGTAGAAGAGCCTAAGGGGAAGGAGAAGTCTGAGGAGAAGGAAGAAGGGAAGAAAGAGGAAAAAGCTGAAGAAGCAGCAGCAGGTCTTGGCGCGCTTTTCGGGTAGACTTGTTTTTATTTCCGGAAGCGGCCAAGATCTTCCTAGTTCTGAAGATTTAAGTAATGTCCAGAGATATATAAATTATGAAATCTGACAAGGAGATAAAGAAAGAATTTCGAAAGAAGTTCTGGTCAAAACCGGACAAATATTATGCAACCCAGGTTCTTAGGGAAGAGGGTTTTGTAAGGAATATTTGTATTAAGTGTAAGAAACCGTTCTGGTCAACTGATCCCGGAAGGAAGGTGTGTGGCGATCCTTTATGCAGCGGGGAAGGGTTCGGTTTTATAGGGAATTCGCCATCGAAGAGGGAACTGGGGTATGTTGATGTCTGGCTGGAATTCACCAAGATGTTCAAGGGGCTTGGCTACACTCCGATAAAACGATATCCTGTTGTTGCCAGGTGGAACCCTACCATGGAGTATACGAACGCTTCCATCTCTGCCTTCCAACCTTATGTGATTTCTGGGGAAGTGGAGCCTCCGGCGAATCCTTTGGTTATCCCGCAGTTCTGTTTAAGGTTCAATGACATAGATAACGTTGGCGTTACACAATCGCATAACACGGGGTTTGTCATGATAGGACAACACATGTTTATCAAACCCAAGGATTGGGACCTGAATAAGGTTTTCAGGGATATACACCTTTGGCTAAGGAAGGGTTTGGGGTTGAGAAATTCGGATATAATCTTCCATGAGGATGCGTGGGCTGGCGGGGGGAATTTCGGTTCGTGTATGGAATTTTTTTCAAGGGGTTGTGAGCTCGGAAATCAGGTTTACATGCTCTACGAACAAACCGATTCGGGACATAAGGAACTCGACATAAAGGTTCTGGATATGGGGATGGGCCAAGAGAGAAATGCATGGTTCTCGCAGGGGTGTGAAACTATTTATGACGCGACGTTCCCAACAGTGGTTAAAAAGCTTCTGTCAATAAGTGGGTTGAAAATCGACAGGGATTTGATGAGGAGGTACATCCCTTATGCGGGCATGCTAAACCTTGACGAAATAGAAAATATCGATAAGTCCTGGAAGATCGTGGCGGGGAAGGTTGGCGTGGATGTTGATGAACTGAGGGATTTCATACTTCCATTATCAGGGATTTATTCAATCGCTGAGCATATGAGGAGCTTATTGGTCGCATTGAGTGATGGCGGCTTACCGAGCAACGTGGGAGGTGGGTATAACTTAAGGATATTGGCAAGAAGGGGGATGATGTTCAGGAACAAATACGGATGGGGTGTTGATTTCCCAGGGGTTTGCGAATGGCATGCACGTTACCTGAAACCCATTTTTCCAGAACTTATGGAAAATCTGGACGGTGTCGGGAGAATACTGGAGGTTGAGGAGGGGAAATATGAAAATACGAAAATGAAATCCGTCAGGGTTGTGGAAAGGTTGATAAAGGAAGGTATTGGTGAAAGGAAGCTTTTGGAAGTTTACGATAGTCATGGGATACCACCTGATATAATAAAGGAGGAATTCGAGAAGAGGGGAAAGAAGGTAAAAATACCTGATGATTTTTATTTAAAAGTCTCTGAATTGCACGAAAAGAGAGAGCAAATAACCAGGGCTGAAGGTGGTAAGAAACTCCCGTTGGATGGGATTCCAGACACGGAAATCTTATATTATGATGATCATAGGAAACTCGAATTCAAGGCAAATGTCCTTAAGGTGATCGGTGATTGTGTCGTGCTTGACCGAACACTTTTCTATCCTACATCTGGAGGACAACTGCATGACAGGGGAGAGATAAACGGGAAGGGGGTTGAAGAAGTCTTCAGAGAGGGAGGTGTGATAATCCACAGGCTTGAAAAGATTCACGGCTTGAAAAAAGGTCGCGACGTGGTTGGGAAAATAGAATGGGCAAGGAGGTTAAAGCTTTCGCAACATCACACAGCGACGCACATACTCAACGCCGCTGCAAAAAAGGTTTTGGGGGAGCATGTTAACCAGGCCGGAGCGAAGAAAACAGAGGTGAAGTCCCATCTGGACATTACGCATTACCAGCCCATAAAAACCAAGGAAGTTAAGAAAATCGAGGAGTTAGCCAATAAGATTGTCAAGAGGGGAGTGAAAATCGAGAAACTCCTCATTCCAAGAAATGAAGCTGAAAGGAAATTCGGGATGAGAATTTACCAGGGGGGAGCGGTCCCGGGAAAGGTTCTCAGAATAGTGAATATCAAGGGGATTGATGTGGAGGCCTGTGGCGGGACGCATCTGAACAGCACTAAAGAAGTTGGGGAAGTAAAGATATTGAAAACGAGTAAAATCCAGGATGGTGTTGACAGGATAGAGTTCACTGTAGGTGGGGAGGCAGGGAAGGTATCCGCTAAAGAAAATGAAATTTTCAGGGGGGTTGTGACTGATTTGAGGGGAGTTGTTGATTTTAAGCCGGGGGGAAATGTATCAAAACAGTTGAGGGAATGCTCGGATTTCTTTTCCGTTCCCGTTGATCAGGTCGGGAAAACCGTGAAAAGATTCACGGTTGATATCCTAAACTACAGCGAAAAATTAGGGAAGGGGATTGAAAAGAAAAGGGCCAGAAACATAAAAGAAGCGTGCAAGAATGTTTTTGGTTTGTGGAAAATGTTGAGGAAGGAAAGGGAGAAGTTCACGGAAGAGAGGGCGGGTTCAGAGATAGAAAAGTTGATTAAAAGGGTGAAGGGCAAAGAGATATTCGAAATCGTTGATATGGACAGGGGTGGGATGGTAAACCTTTGTGATGCTATCCTTTCGCAACATCCGGAATTTACTGTAATTCTTGTGAACAAAGACGGGGATATCGTGGGGATGAGCGAGAAAAGGGATATGGTGAAGGTTGTTAGAGGGATATGCAAGAAATATGGCGGGTCAGGGGGAGGGAAAGGGAAGCTGGCCCAGGGTAAACTGGACATTAAAAAATTCAGAAAGTTTTTTAACTTGGGCAGAGCCTAAGGACAATAGACAGTCACCGGGTTTGCCCTGCCCGCAACAACAACCTCGAATGAGCATGTTGACGGGCATGCAGGTTCTGTTGCCCCCCCGCAGCAATCCATGTGGATTCTTCCGTACTTACCGGCTACTATTTCAGTTATATCGGTCCCCGATAAATCTTCCAAATCCACAGTCACGGAGGCTGCCGTATCGTCCCAGATTGTTATTTCACCCTCTGCTATCCTTGCTGTTCCCATGTTGTGAATTATTACAAAGGCATCGTCATTTAAGCATTTCTGCGTTGAAATTTCTATGCTTTTTGCTGTAAGCGTTGTTAAATAGTTTCCCATGTACGTCCATGCTGAAGCTGCCAAACCAACTGTTATCAGCAGGAGTATTATTATCGAAATTATCGGTGTTATGCCCTTCATTCTTTTACCCTATCCCTTCTCGTATTAAGCCCCTACCTGTATTCTGGTGGTTTGGGTGGTGCAGGGGTGGTGTAAAGCCTTTTGAGTCTTTTCTCAATAACCCCCAACGTTGTCAGAGAGGCTTGGTTGGTTTCGAAGTTCCTTTTGCTCTGATCTATCAGTTCTGTGAGTTTGGTCACAAGCGGGGTCATCACTTCTTTCGAAACTTCTGATACCTCTTCCTCTTCGGCGGATATCCTCAGAAGTTTCATGAATTCCCTCATCTCCAAAATCAAGTCATCCATCTTTGTCGGGAGTTTCGAAACTTCTGATATCAAATCGTTGTTTGCCTTTATGCTGTCATCGATGATCCTCTGGTTTGATTTTATGAGTTCAACCACCTGCTCCACAAGTCTTCGGATTTCAGAAGAATAACTGCCACCCTCGACTTTTTCTACCCTCTTTTCGAGCCTTCTCATGGGTGATGTGGGAATTACCTCGTATTCCTCCTCTGGACTGGGAATGTCTGGTGTCATAATAAATACTTGGCGCTCTCTTAATATAAATATTTTAAATGTGGCTAGAACTCTCCCCCGGGCGGCATGCCTCCTGGAGGCATCTGCGGTGTTCTCTCTCCCGCTCCTGTGGATATTATGTCATCGATCCTCAGTACCATTTCCGCGACCTCGCTTGCACTCTTTATGGCCTGAAGCTTTATTTTCAGAGGTTCTATCACGCCCAACGTCAACATATTGTTGACGTTGCCTGTGAAAACATCCAGGCCAGAGGATAGTCTGTTTTTGTCGTGCTCTGATCTTAACTGAGCAAGCTTGTCTATTGGATCTAAACCACCATTCTCAGCCAGGCTTTTGGGGACGATTTCCATCGCGTTTGCGAAAGCGTTTACTGCAAGCTGCTCCCTTCCCTTGAATGAGTCTGCATACTTCCTTAACTGTTTTGCTATCTGGATTTCAACTGCCCCTCCTCCCGGGACTGCCTTGCTAAGCTCGAGGGCAGCTGCCACTCCTTTGATCGCGTCTTCCATCGCCCTCTCCACTTCATCAACAACATGCTCGCTCCCGCCTCGTATTAAAATTGTGACTGCCTTTGGCTCCCTGCATCTCTCAACGAATATCATCTCGTCTCCGGCTATCTTCTTTTCCTCAACCAGGCCTGCGTAACCAATATCTGATCTGTTCAGGTCCTTTATGTTTGTCACCACTTTCGCTCCGGTTGCCCTGGAAAGCTTATCCATATCTGATTTTTTGACCCTCCTCGCAGCGAGGATGTTCATCTTCGCCAGATAATGCTGGGCGATGTCATCTATTCCCTTCTGGCAGAAAACGGCATTTGCCCCTGATTTCACTACCCTGTCGACCATTTCCTTCAGGCTCCTTTCCTCATCGTCCAGGAATGCCTGTAACTTTTCGGGGGAGTCTATGTTGATTTTTGCGTCCCCCTCGAGCTCTTTGACTTCCAGAGCCGAGTCTATAAGCACGGTTTTTGCTTTTTCGAGCCTCTTCGGCATACCGGAGTGAACGACTTCTTTATCTAATACTATGCCGTCTATAAGTTCCGTATCACTCATTGAACCTCCCCGTTTCTTCTCGATCTTCACGTTCTCTGTGTCTATGTCCACTTTTCCTTCCTTTACGTCTGCTATCCTTTTCACCGCCTTCACGGCGAGGTCAGCCAGTCTCTCAGATGCCCTCTCCGCTGCTTTTCCTGTCATTGCGGTGTTCGCTATTTTCCTGAGTATTTTTTCATCATCTATGCTGACTTTCTCTGCAAGTTTATCTATAATTTCCAATGACCTGATTTTCGCCAGCCTGAATCCCTTTGTTATGACCGTTGGGTGTATCTGTTGATCAAGGAGCTTTTCTGCCTCGTTCAAGAGCTCTCCTGCGATTATAACTGCTGTTGTCGTCCCGTCACCAACAGCCTCGTCCTGTGTTTTCGCAACCTCGACCATCATCTTCGCTGCCGGGTGCTCTATCTGCATTTCGTTAAGAATTGTTGCCCCGTCATTCGTTATCGTCACGTCTCCTAAAGAATCAACCAGCATCTTGTCCATTCCCTTCGGACCTAAAGTTGTTCTCACCGCATCGGCCACGAGTTTCGCGGCCGCTATGCTGTTTTTTTGGGCTTCTTTGCCCTTTGTCCTCGATGTTCCTTCCGGTAGTATAAATATCGGCTGGACTCCTTGCGCTCCATTCATAATATCACCTCTATTTATCGATTTAATGATTGGGATAGCATATAATATGCATGGGTTATTTATAAACTTTTCCCTCAAGAATAAATTTAAGCGTGAACTTAAATATAGAATAGAACAGCGTTTGGTGTAGGCTTCGCCTGCGTCACTCGAAATGTGGGCTCGTAGCTCAGCCTGGTTAGAGCGCCGGTCTTATATGGCCATCAGGCGTGAAGCCTGTTATGCTTTTAACCTTGGAAAGCCGGAGGTCTGGGGTTCGAAGGTGCCTGATTCGGGTTTCGTCCGAATCCGCCTGGAATTCCCCACGAGCCCATCATACCTCCCTTAATTTTAATAGCCTGTCCAATTAATTCTTATGAAAATAATATCTGATCTCCACATACATTCAAGGTTTTCCAGGGCGACGAGCAGGGAACTGAATATACCTAATCTGGTCAAGTACGCAAAGGTTAAAGGGATAAATCTGCTGGGGTCGGGAGATTTCACACATCCCTCGTGGTTAAGGGAGCTGAAAAACGAATTAAAGGAAGACGGGACTGGAACCCTGAAAAGCCGGGGTGGCTTCCCGTTTATTTTATCCACGGAAATTTCCAGCATCTACAAACAGGACAACGCCGTTAAAAGGATACATAACGTAATCCTCTCCCCTGATTTCGAGACGGTTGACCAGATAAATGATGCGTTGAAAGGGAAAGGTGTGAACCTCGAATCGGACGGGAGACCCATCTGTGGTATACGTTCGCCCGAACTTGTTGAAATTGTTAAGGGAATCAATCCGAAAAACGAGATCATCCCCGCTCACATATGGACTCCATGGTTTTCGCTGTTCGGCTCAAAATCCGGATTCGACAGGATTGAAGATTGTTTCCAGGACCAAACAAAAAACATCTTCGCCCTCGAGACCGGACTGTCTTCGAACCCAGCGATGAACCGGAGGTTGTCTTCACTGGACAGATTTGCCCTGGTTTCGTTCTCCGATCTTCATTCGTTCTGGCCGTGGAGGATCGGGAGGGAAGCCACTATATTCGAGATGGAGGAGCTGACGTACGATAATCTGATAAACGCCATAAGAACGAAGGAGGGTTTGGTGGAGACTATTGAGGTCGATCCCTCTTACGGGAAATACCATTATGACGGTCACAGGGAATGCGGGGTTTCGTTAAGTCCAAAGGAAACAAAGAAGTGTCATAACACCTGCCCTGCTTGCAGGCGTCCGCTGACTATAGGAGTTCTGCACAGGGTTGAAGAACTTGCCGACAGGGAAGAAGGGTTCGCTCCGAAGGGTTCGAAACCCTTTAGATCGCTCATCCCTTTGTCTGAGATCATATCCTTCGTTCTTAAATCCAACCTCAGTTCCAGGAAGGTGTGGGAGGAGTATAACAAGCTCGTGAACGCCTTCGGGTCGGAATTGAATGTTTTGCTTGAGGCTGGCGAGGAAATGATGAAAAGGGTTGTTGATGATAAAATCGTTGAGCTTATCCTCAAGGTGAGATCGGGGAAGGCGGAAATAAAACCTGGCTATGATGGTGTCTACGGGGAACTGGTTGTTGAGGAGGCGGGTGCATCAAAAAAACCGCAGAGAAAATTGAGTGATTTCTAATTATCTTTTCCCTGAACTGTAACAGACGTTGATGTGTCTGTGAAATACGAATATGTGGATGTGAAATCTATGTTTTTCTGAACTAACCCTGCCGTTGCTCTCCCCTGAAGCTGTATAACCGCTTCGCATGTGACTGTCTTTTCCCGGCTTTTCCATAATTCAACAATTTGATTGTTTTCAATGCCACTGCATGACCGCAAACTGATGTCTTCAGGGAAATATAAACCTACCCTGTTCCAATTATCAGGGTTTTCACATTCGGTGGAGGTGCCTCCCAGAGTTGATGTGCAAGGTGTTCCCCCTCCAACATTGTTTATGTTTACTTCAACAGGAAAGATGATATTTGTTTCTCCTTCCCAATACCGTATGGGCCCTTTGACCCTCACATCCATGGAAATTGGTCCTGTGGTTGAGCTAAGTGTTTCTGATGGGGGTGCTTTCCCCTGATTCTGAAGGTTTCTGAGTTCGTTTTGAGATGTTATGGTTAGGGATTTTATCACGTTCGTTTCATAGGCATAATACAATCTCACCGAGGGGTTGAAAACAACAGATACGCCCTTTCGTAGTTGGGGTGCTACGCAGTCCCATATGCATATTTTTGAACCGCCAGTTGTCCCCCTTTCCGGATCAGGTGCAAGAAGACGGTCTTGAGCGCATTGCTCCTGCCTGCAAACTATGGAGAGTTTTTCCCCAGCGCTTGAAACCTCAGTATTGTATAGTTTCGCGTAAACGCCATAAGCATCGACAGAACCGGTATTTCTCATCTTCATTTGAATTTTGAATTTTTCATTCGCATAAACGTTTGGGAAATCCACCTCGAAATTCTCTATCACAATACCATGACCTGATGTTGTTCCACTTCCCGGGAAGGTGCAACCGGAACTTGTCAAAACTGTGAGAATTGATATGATTATTAAAATTGAACCTGTCTGTTTTTTGCTCATATTTATAAAATACATGCAAACCCTTTTATCCTTTCTCTATCCGGGTTCGGTTGACGGGTAGACTAAAACACCTGCCGTCTTGTCAATGAAATACCCGTACTCTGCTTGCAGCTCTATGTTTTTCTGGATAATTCCGACCTGCGAACCGGTGTTTGCAATGATTTTGCATGACAGAGACTGGGGTTTGTTCCCGATCAAGACCACGCTTTCCTTCTCTGAGCAAACATCGAGTCTCATGTCATTGGGCAGAATTATGTTTATATTGAGCTTATACCATCCTTCTTTAGGTCCCCAGTTATTCTTTTTGCATTTATCAACAGAGGAGCAGACCGTGCCCCCTCCCACGTTTCTGATAGTGATTACTATAGGGAATTCAACTTGGTTTCCGTATGTCCTTATGGGACTGGCTGTTTCTATGTCGAGTGTTATTGGTGATTTAGTCTTGCTGTGGCTTTCTGTCGGGAGGTTTTTTCCTTGGTCCTGAAGGACTTTCAATTCCTCCTTTGAAACCAAAGTTACCGTCTTGATCGTCGATGACTCGTAGGAATAGAAAAATCTCACCTTTGCCTTGTAAGGCATGTTTAAACCTGGTAAAACTGGAGGGGCGACATATCTCCACGTGCATGTCTCCTCTCCGCCTGTTATCCCTGAATCCGGGTCTTCGGGCAGTAGGGTTATTCCTTTGTCACTATACCTGCACTTCACTTCGTCCGGAAATACTTCCTGTGCTTCTGCATTGAACGGCGCGTCTGGGGGGTGCCCCCATGTCTGGTCCAAACCGAGCAATTCTGCGAATCCCTTTTCCGCTTTGACCGAGCCTGTGTTCTTTACTTTCAGGGTGAATTTAACTTCTTCATTTGAATAAACTTCCGGGAAATCAGGTCCGAAATGTTCTATAATGACCCCGGTTCCTGTCGGTGTTTTGGATTCGAATGGCTCTCCTGTCGGGAGAACACACCCAGAAATGAACATCAATAATA
>JAZGEG010000005.1:0-20289 GCA_036478655.1 Candidatus Aenigmatarchaeota archaeon
GTTTTCCTCTTGAATTGTTTGGTTTGCTGGTTTTGCGGGTTCTTTGGGTTCTTTGATTTGGATATCCCTTGTCATGTCATGCTTCTTGTCGTCAAGCCATATTCTCACCCTCATCTTATATTCGCCGGGTTCAGTGTCTTCCGCTATCCTGTTTTTTAGGGTCAGTGAAACGGATGAATTCCCCGGTATGCTGACATTCTGCCTGTTAGCGTTCCACGTATTAATCCATTCTCCTTTATCGAGACCCAAGGACACTGGTTTGTTCCCTTCATAAACATAAGAGTAAAGTGTATAGTTTTTCATATTAGGAGAAGGGTTTTTCATATTAACTTTTATTTCGATTTCATCGTCCTTCTCAATCTCATCCGGGCAAGAAAGAATTTCGAAATCAGCTTCTTCCTCGGTCTCTTCTTCGGAGTTGCAAGGAGGGCAGGGATCATAGGAACAGATTTGTGTTTCTTGGTTTTCGCATGAACATTCCGAATCCGAATATGGTTCTTCCCCTTTGACAACTATCAGTTTTTCCGCATTATTATTCGAATGGTTCGTGTCATTGCATACCTCATTCGTTATCACCGCGTGTATCATGTACGCCTCGGTTCCGGTGATTTCGGGGGGAGTCCAGGATTTAGCGACATTCGTGTTGTTGGTCCTGAATTTTGATCTCACAATGTTGCCGAACAAATCCTCTATCCAGTATTCAACCTCAGGTTCGAAATCCCCTCCCTCCAGGTCTTCAACCATCGGGTAGTATTTGTTGTTGCCCATGGTGAAGGTGTCATTGCATTTTATCCACAGGTAGAGATCGCATGTGATTTGGGTGTCATTGGTTCCGTTTGACTCATCAGAAGTGCATACGTTCAGAGTCCCTGGGGTTGAGATGTTTTGCGTTACAATGCTTTGATTGCACATGCCATAAGACTTGTTGTTCGCTGAGCTCAGGTATTCCACTGCATGCAGGACATCGGAATCGTTATACAATGTTATGTTGTCCCCGGCATTTTTGAGGCTCATGCCGGTGTTCTCAAAAATCGTGATGTTTTCAGGATTCCATATTCCTGAAAACGCGCTCAAATTCTTTGTTATTATTATAAATTCCCCTGCTGCTATAGAACCATTGAGCATAATTGGATTTTCACCGGTGTCCGCAGTTATGTTATCTAAAGACGCGCTCTCGTTAGTGGTTATTTCGATCCATTCCGAGCAATCGTAGCAGCCATCGTCAGGGTTGGGCATGATCTCGTTTATTATGATTGCCTGCGCATTCTGGACAATAACAAAGAAGGACATTATCAAGACAAGATAAATTTTCATATAACTAAAGTGAATTATGCACTAAAATATCGATGTTTAAACATATGTTTATACGAAAAACGATAAGGGTTAAACCAATGTTTAAACCTTAGGTATCCCTGCAGTCTTGGCAGAACCATCTTCCTTCGGTGTTTTTCAGCTCGTCCGAATATTCCCCGCATTTCTCGCAAAGTCCTGAGATCGTTTGCTCTGGTTTTGCAACCCTTTCTATCCCAGCCTTCAGTTTCTCGGAAAGTATCTCTATGAGTTCTGGGGCAACTAGAATTATTTCCTTCGTTGAGACTATTCCTTTCATTTCCCCGTCTTCAACGACAGGGAATCTCTTGATACCGCTTTTTAGCATCTTCTTGGCGACCTTGAATATCATTTCATCCGGGGTAACTGTTATGAACGGTCTTTTCTTTTTTCCCCAGAATTCCCCCGCCTTTATGTTTTTCGGGTCTTGGTTTTTGGCTATTACCGTGACTATGTCGTTTGTTGTGATCATCCCTGATGGCTTCCCGTTCTTCAGTATGACAACGGACCCTATCCTGTTGTTTGTAAGAATCTTTGAAATGGTTGACATATTCATGCTCGGGTCTACTGTTACCACGTGCTTTTTCATAACATCTTTTACTTTCATGTGAATCCCTCTATTACCAGTTATAATGATTCAAAAGGATTTTTAAATATTCCTTTGCTCGAATATATACTTTCGATTTATCCGTGTTTTATCTTTGCCTGTGCCGCTGCAAGTTTCGCTATCGGAACGCGGAAAGGAGAGCAGGAGACGTAGTCAAGTCCTATCATATGGCAGAATTCAACGGAATTTGGTTCCCCTCCGTGTTCCCCGCAAATTCCTATCTCCATTTTAGGGTTTGTCTTCCTAATGAGTTTCACGCACATCTTCATCAGCGACCCCACGCCTTCCCTGTCGAGTGTTCGGAAGGGGTCATCTTTCAAGATCCCCCTCTCTATATATTCTGGTATGAATTTGCCTGCGTCGTCCCTGGAGAAACCGTAAACTGTCTGTGTTAAATCGTTCGTTCCGAAAGAGAAGAAATCCATAACCTCTGTTAACTCATCCGCTATTACACATGCCCTCGGGAGTTCTATCATGGTCCCTATACTGTATTTGACCTTGACCCCTGATTTCCTGATCAAATCTTTCGCAATCCTCTCAATGGTTTCCTTTATGGCCTTCGCTTCTTCAATGCTGCACAAAACGGGTATTTCTATCTCCGGCAACGCCTTTTTCCCGCTCTTGTTAACCTTTATTGCAGCCCTTATTATCGCCTCCACCTGCATTTCACTTATCTCAGGGTACACGATCCCCAATCTGCATCCCCTGAACCCAAGCATGGGGTTGAACTCGCTTAAAAATTCGACTTTTTCCTTGAGTTTATCGAAACTCACCTTCATATCTTTCGCCAGTTCCTTTATTTCGTCGTCCTTCTTGGGAAGGAATTCATGGAGTGGTGGATCGAGCAAACGTATGGTAACGGGCAAACCATCCATCTCCCTGAATATCTTAACAAAATCATTCATCTGCATGGGCAGGAGTTTCTTTAGAGCTGCTCTCCTTCCCCTTTCATCTTCAGCCAGTATCATTTCCCTCACAGCGATTATCCTTTTTTCCTTGAAAAACATGTGCTCTGTCCTCGCTAAGCCAATACCCTCTGCCCCGAAATCCCTTGCCCTTTTCGCGTCTTTGGGCGTGTCCGCATTTGTCCTAACCCCGAGCCTCCTGACATTGTCAACCCATTTCATCAAAACCGTGAACTCCCCTTTCATCTCAGGGTCAACAACGGGAAGCTTCCCCAGCATGACCTCCCCTGTCCCCCCGTCAAGCGTTAACCAGTCTCTTTCCTTAACAACAATTTTGCCGACCTTGAATATCCTCTTTTCCTCGTTTATCGAGATATCATCACAACCCGCAATGCAACACTTGCCCATACCCCTCGCAACGACTGCGGCATGGCTGGTCATCCCGCCCCTCGCCGTTAGTATCCCCTTGGAAACGGACATGCCCCCTATATCTTCCGGGGATGTTTCGCTCCTAACGAGTATTACATGGTCGCCTTTGCCTGCAAGCTCCTCCGCCTTATCTGCGGTGAAACATACTATGCCCACGGCTGCTCCGGGAGAGGCAGGCAGGCCCTTCGCTATGACTTTCGCCTTTCCCTTCTCCTTTGGATCAAGCTGTTTGTGGAGTAAGTGGGTGATCTGTTTCGGTTCTATCCTCATTATCGCCTCTTCTTTACTTATCGATCCGTCATTGGCCAAGTCCACAGCTATCCTCACCGCGGCCTGTGCCGTCCGTTTCCCCGTCCTTGTCTGGAGAACAAAGAGTTTTCCCTTCTCTATTGTGAACTCGAAATCCTGCATATCCCTGTAGTGTTCATCGAGGATTTTGTAAACCCTCATCAGCCCACTGCAAACCTTTGGGAGGTCCTTTTTCAAATCTTTTATGGGTTTGGGGGTTCTTATCCCTGCAACCACATCCTCCCCTTGGGCGTTCAGGAGGTATTCTCCATAGGGTTTGTTTTCACCGGTTGCGGGGTTTCTTGTGAATCCGACCCCTGTCCCGGAATCCCATCCGAGATTTCCGAAAACCATGGCTTGAACGTTAACGGCAGTTCCCGTGTCATCCGGTATGCCATGAAGTTTTCTGTAGATTTTAGCGCGCTTGTTGCCCCAGGAATTGAATACCGCGTCTATCGACATCTTTAGTTGTTTCCTCGGGTCTCCGGGGAAGCCCCTGCCCGTTTCTTTTTTCACGAGTTTTTTATACTCATCAACTATCCTCTTCAATTCCTCGGTTTTCAAATCCGTGTCCTTCCTGCCTTTTTTGCATTTGTCAAGGATTTTTTCGAATTTTGCGTGTTCTATCCCGAGGACAACATCCCCGAATATCTGGATGAACCTTCTATAGGAATCCCATGCGAACCTTGGATCTCCGCTTTCATTTTCAAGGCCTTTCATCGTTCTCTCGTTAAGACCAAGGTTCAGAACAGTGTCCATCATCCCTGGCATTGAGACAGGGGCGCCTGATCTTACTGATAACAGCAACGGCCTCTCCTCGTTGCCGAATTCCCTTCCCATCTTTCTTTCGAGTTTTCTGAGGTTTGAATCAATCTGGTTTTCCAGGCCCTTAGGATACCTCTTCGTCCTTAAAAAATTCATGCAGACTTGGGTTGAGATTGTGAAACCGGGCGGGACAGGCAAACCTATTTTTGTCATTTCACCCAAATTTGATCCCTTTCCCCCTAAAAGCTGTTTGCTTTCCTTCCCCTTCTCCCCGAAAGAGTAAACCATTTTTTCTTGCATATACCACACATATGAATAAAGCTAATTTTATTTAAAAATATATATTAAGTCAGCTAAGTTTATATATATGGGCATGAAAGGGATATCTCCAGTAATAGCCGCTGTTTTGCTGATAGCAATAAGCGTTGCGGTTGGGGTGATGATATCCTCATGGATAACCCACTGGGTGAGTTCGAGAACGGCCCAGGCAAGCAGTGCGTGCGTGACCAACACGAATTACAGGATTGATTCAGCGACCTTCCATTCATCTACAGACAGCCTCACGCTGGTCTTGACAAATCTGGGAAATGTTGAACTATACGGATTCAGCGTACAAATACTGAACGGGACAGATGTTTACGTTTACAATACGACCGATCCAAAGTTAAGTATAAGCCCGAACATAACCGAAACGAATCCACTGAGAGAACAAAGATCGGTTGTGATAATAATAGACATGACTGGTGGTTATCATTCGAGTCTTGGAAGCACCGCTGATCAGATAAAGATCCTGAACAAAGCATGCCCAATATTTTCGGCTGAAACTTTGACTATAACAAAGGAGTGATGTAATGAGAAAAGGTATATCCCCCCTGATTGCAGTAATAATGCTCATAGCATTTACAATGATCGTGGCAGGGATTCTCGCTGGCTGGGCTACACAATTCGTAACGCAGAGCCGTTCAGAACTTCAGTTTTGCTCTAGAGCACAACTACTCATACAGAGGGCGTATTTCAACAACGCAACCAAAGAACTAACGCTCGCCTTGTTCAATACAGGTGACGTCTCTCTGAGTGGTTATGCCGTTAGACTTACGTATCAGAATGAAACGATAGTCTCGACGAAATTCGAAACCTCGAATATATCTTATCAGGACATAAAAACTGTGGTTTTGTCATCGGATGATACGCTGAAGGAAGTCCTAATCCAGTCGTTGGAATGCAGGGGGGCACAGGATTTGGTAGGCAGGTATGATATACAGGGTTTGGGATTCCGACTATAAGAGACTCCCAAACACCTTGTTTTTTATTTCTCTAATCGTAAATTTTTTTATGAAATACAAGTTCATTGAAGATTTGACTTCGGATGTGATTTTTGAAGCGTATGGAAAGGATTTGAAAGAATTGTTTGAAAACGCGGCGTTCGCACTCTTCAGTGTGATATGTCAAATAGAGAAGGTCAAACCGTTGGTGGGGAAGGAGATAGAAGTTTCAGGGGAGGACACGAAAGACCTCATGTTCAATTGGATGCAAAAGCTCATAAGGGTGGTCGATCTTGATGGCCTTTTCCTTTCGAAATTCAGGGTTAAGGAAATAGGGGACACTCATTTGAAGGCGGCATGTCACGGGGAGGAAGCGGATCCGAAAAGGGGAGGGACGCTCGTGAAGGCCGTGACTTACTACAAATTCAACCTCGAAAAAACGGATAAGGGTTATAAGGTGACTGTCAGCTTGGACATATGAATTCTTTCTGGCATGACCTATAGTCATCCCTCACCGAAAAGTTTGGGTGTTGTTTTAACTGTTATGAAGATTCCTGTTAGCGAGACCGCTACACCCAACAAGGTTGTCACCGGTGGCAGTTCACTTAAGATTACCCATGCAAGGACTGTGGCCAGTATCGGGGCTGCAAGGGTCATGGTGCCCACCAAGTGAGGTTTCACGTACTTCACAGCGAGATTGTACAAAGCGTGCCCTATTATCCCTCCTGTGAATCCCAACGTTATCAGGTATAGGAAATCATTCTGCGTTGCGTATGCGAAAAATGGCTGGTTCAATAACGTGCCCATTGCAATGATGGATAATACCGAGAAGCCGAATATCCAAACCATGAAAATTTCGAGGGGTGGTCTTTCCCTGACCTTTCTCAATATCAAAGAGTAAAAAGCGAAAGATGCCGCTGAGCTGAGGGCTACTACATTCCCGACAACGTTGGTGAAAACTGATGAAGTGCTGTAGAATATGATCATCACACCCAGAACGCTCAGGGCCACTCCTGTGAATTCTTTTGATCTCATTTTTTCTCTTAAAATGAGCGGGGATAATAACGTGGTAATAATCGGGAACGTGAATGTTAAAACAGAGGCACTGGATATGAATGTTTGTTTGTATGCTGTAAAAGAAAACAGGCTGTTTAAAGCCAGCAACATCCCTAGCACAAAAAACCACTTCCATTGATGAATAGTGAGCTTTAATTCTCTCAATTTTCCTCTCTTTAAAACCAAAAGCATGAAGAATGAAAAACCGACCAGATCCCTCCCCAGAACAAGACCGAATGGTCCGATGTTTAACGCCAGTCTTATGAGTATTCCGTTAAAACTCCACATAACTGCAGTAATCAGACCCAGGCAAATACCCAAGTAAAATCTATCCATTATCATCCCTTCAGGACCCCGACAGGGACCATTCTGGCTACTTTTAATGAAATACCCATTCCGTGGACGCTTTCTATCACATCATCCACGTTTTTATAGGCTCCTGGGCTTTCCTCAGCCAGAACTTTCGGATGGGTTGATTGTGCGACAATCCCTCTTTTCGCGAGGTCTTCCTTTACCTTCCCGCCCCAGAATTTTCGTATCGCGGCGTGTCTTGACATCCTTCTCCCCGCTCCGTGGACCGTTGATCCGAAGGTCTTTTCCATTGCTTTTTCCGTTCCCTTCATGATATAGCTTGACGTTCCCATTGTCCCTGCGATGAGGACGGGGTCGCCGGGGAAGGAACGTGTCGAGCCCTTCCTGTGAACATAAACTTTGCGTTTTTCTCCATCGATATCGTGTTCTTCCAGTTTCACCACATTATGACACAGGCCGTAGAGAGTGTGCATCTTCATCGATTTCCCGTCCTTCCCTAAAACCTTTTCGAATGTCTCGCGGATCCACTGGGTCATGACCAACCTGTTAGTGAATGAATAATTCACAGCGCATTTCATAGCGGAGAAATAATCCTGAGCTTCTTGGGATTTTGCAGGGGCACATGCAAGCTGCCTGTCGGGGAGCCATATTTTGTATTTATCCACAGCCTTTTCCTGTATTTTCAAATAATCGCTCGCAACCTGGTGACCGAGACCGCGGGAACCGCAGTGGAGCATTATCAGGATCTGATCAGGGTTTTCGATTCCCCATTTTTTTGCCGTTTCCTGGTCATATACATCAGAAACCTTCTGTATCTCAAGGAAGTGGTTTCCCGATCCGAGGGTTCCCAGTTGTTGAAGACCGCGTTTTTTGGCAAGTTCAGAAACTTTGTTCGCATCTCCTCCTTCCATACACCCGTTCTCTTCCATGTGCTCTTTGTCTTCTTTTGTCCCGTATCCGTTCTCTATCGCCCAGTCAATTCCCCTCGTTAGGACTTGGTCCAATTGATCATAACTCAATTTCAACTTTCCTTTCGCTCCCACACCGCAGGGTATGTTTTTAAACAAGGTTGAGATTAACTCGTTTAATTTTGGTCTGATTTTATCATAAGTTAGGCTTGTCCGTATGGAATTCACGCCGCAGTTAATATCAAAACCGCAGAGTCCGCTGGAGATAACGCCTTTTTCGAAGTCAAAGGCTGAAACCGCGCCCATTGGCAGGCCGTAGCCCCAGTGCATGTCAGGCAGGCCGATTACGGGCTCTATCGCTCCTGGGAGGCACGCGACGTTAGTCAACTGCTCAACAGCGGCGTCTTCCAGGACATTGACCACCTTTTTATTCCCTATGATCTTCGCCTTTACATTCATCCGTGGTCTCACGTTCTTGTCAAGCTCCCATTCATACGGTGAAAGCTGTTTCAATTTTACCTTCATCATGACCCTCCTGCTTATAATCGGACTATTGATAAGGTGTGTTAATATTTAAATTGATTTTTCTTATATAGAAATTCGTTCAAATATAAAAGTGTATGGGTGAAATTGGTGACTAAAAAACGGTTTTACAGAAGGGGATGGCAACACACAAAAACAAGGGGAAGGGAAACCACGGTGACCTGTGGTTTCTGTGGAAAGAGGGTTCCGAAGTACAAAACCTTCGCTGTATATAGAGGTTTCTCCATATCTGATCCTTCTCTGAGAAAGGAACTCGGAAGGGGAAGGTTTTCGTTATCCTCCACAAAGATTTATGCATGTCCTGCGTGCGCTAGGCATAGAAAGATAGTGAAAAAGAAGAGATAAAGGGTGTTTTAATGGGTATAAGGGGGATGTTAAGAGAGAAGATAGAGAAGGTAAAGAGGATTGGGAAAGTAAAATACCCCATTGTCAAGATCAAAGAGCCAAGAAATCTCATAATCTTCCCGTCATTGAAGAAGGCCACAGAAATCGATATCAGATATCCGCTTCTCGAGCCATTTGTCTACGCCCACATAAAATGGGATTCCGATAAAAGGGGTTTGGTTTATCACGTGGTAGAACCATCTCTTTCAAAAAAGGAGGTTGGTGTCTTCGAAATGGTAAAGAAGGATTTACTTGAGATAATAGATGTTGAGCTTTCTGCGGTGAAAGAAAAGGGCAAGGTGTTCGAATACCTACAGGGAAAACTGCATAAAATACTGGAGGACGAAAATCTAATTTTGCCTGCAGAAACCTATGTGAAGATAATGTATTTCATGTACAGGGATTTTGTGGGTTTTAACGAGATTGAAAGTTTGCTGCATGACCCGTATATAGAGGACATAGGCTGTCCGGGACTGAACATACCTGTTTTCGTGGTTCACAGAAAATTCGGTTCTGTTGAAACCGACATAGTATTCAAGGACAGCGACTATCTGAATAATTTTGTGATTAAACTTTCGGAACGCTGTGGGAGGTATATATCTTATGCGAAACCCTTGCTTGATGGCTCGCTCAAAGACGGTTCGAGGATTCAGGCAACGCTCGCCAAAGACGTCACCACAAAAGGTCCTACTTTTTCGATACGTAAGTTTAGGGTTGAACCGTTTTCTCCAGTTGATGTCCTGAATTTCAACACGGCCTCCCCGGAACTAATGGCTTATCTGTGGTCGATGGTGGAGTCAAAGGCTTCAACGCTCATATGCGGTGGTGTTTCTACGGGCAAGACAACGTTTTTGAACGTTATGAGTATGTTCATCCCTCCCGAAGACAAAATAGTTTCAATAGAGGATACCCGTGAACTTAATCTTCCGCATGAAAACTGGATACCTAGCGTGTCAAGAATTGGATTCGGTGTTCCTGAAATCGGAGGCAAAAGATACGGGGAGGTCACGCTTTTCGATCTGCTTAAGGAATCTTTTAGGCAAAATCCTGATTACGTGATAGTGGGCGAGGTGAGGGGGAAGGAAGCATACGTTATGTTCCAGGGTATGGCAAGCGGGCATGCATCTCTGGGAACCATACATGCAGGGTCGATAGAAGACGTTATTAAACGTTTGGAAACTCCACCCATAGAACTTTCCCCGACGTTGGTAGAAACCCTTGACCTCATCATTGTTATGGTGCATGCCAAGGAGAGGGGGAAGTCAACAAGGAGGGTAAAAGAGGTCGTTGAAATAGAATCTGTTGATCCCAGAACAGGGACGCCTCATAGCATAAAGATTTTTGCCTGGAACCCTTCGACAGACACGTTTTCTGAAAGTCTGGAGGACTCCTATGTTCTGAAGAAAATGGCATTTGAAAAGGGCATAAAATATGAAGATATGGTCAAAGAACTGAAAACGCGCACTAAAATTCTGAAATGGATGAAAAAATTCAAAGTGGTCAATTTCAATGAAGTTGGTAAACTGATCAATTTGTATTATAAGGAGCCTTCAATAATAATGGAATGGGTTGAGAAGGATATCCCCCCTTACAGAACAAAAGCGGAGAAAGCAACGAAAATTCTGGAATCATACACAGGGCTCAGGGTTATAGAATAAAAAATTAAACATAAACTTTTATAATTAATTTTCAATTCTTACATATGTTCTCTCTGGAAGAGATAGTGAAGGAGATCTCGAAGGTTTCTGAGCTCTCGGAGGGTGAGGTGAAGCAGAAGATTGAGGAGAAGCAGAACGAGCTGTCCGGCCTGGTCTCGCCTGAGGGAGCGGCGTACATCGTTGGGAAAGAGCTTGGAGTCAACCTTCTCAAAGAAACTGCAAAGCGAAGTCTTAAGATCAAGAATGTAATCCCCGGGATTAGGTCTGTTGATATGGCAGGGAGGGTTGTGAGCATATCTGATAAAAGGGATTTTGAAAAGGGCGGCAGGAAGGGTAGTGTTGTGAATGTTTTGCTGGGTGATGACACGGGAACTACAAGGCTTTCTTTGTGGGATAACGAGATAGAACTCCTTGGGAAGCTGGGCGTGAATGAGGGTGGTGTCGTGAAGGTCACAGGAGGGTATGTGAAGGAAAATGGAAGGGGAGGCAGTGAAATACGGTTGGGAAAGACTGGGAAACTGGAGAAGTCCGATATGAAGATGCCCGAAGTCAAGGATATAGGAGGTGATTCCGAAAGGGTGGAGGCAAAAAATATTCATGATTTGAAGGAGGGGGGGTATAACGAGGTGAGGGCCTCGCTTGTTCAGATATTCAGAAGGAATCCTTTTTTTGGGCTGTGTCCTACATGTGAATCACGTTTGGAGAAGGAAGGGGATGTGTGGAAATGCAAAGATCATGGCCAGGTCGAACCAAATTATAATCTCGTCCTTTCTGGGGTGATAGATGACGGCTCCGGAAATATACGTGTGGTTTTCTTTAGAGACCTCGCAGAGAAGGTTTTAGGGAAAGGTATGGATGAACTGAAGAAGCTGGCTTCCGATGACCCGTTAATGATATATGAAACTCTAGAGCTGGGAGAGGAATTCATAATCAGGGGGAGGGTTAAGAAAAATCAGTTCACAGATAGTGTGGAATTAATAGCGAATGAGGTCGAGAAGATTGACCCGAAAAAAGAGGCTAAAAAGATTATAGAAAAGATGTAAAGGATTAAAATATTAAAGTGAAATATTAATGTCGATAAAAGGGGATTTGTATGGCAAAGGGTATATCAGACCTCCCGGGTGTTGGGGATAAAACACTGGAAAAGATGAAGGAATCTGGTTATGACAACCTCATGAGTGTTGCGGCTTCCTCGGCAGGGGAGCTTTCGGCTGCAACAGGAATGGGAGTGGAAACCGCGAATAAAATCATAGCTGCGGCCAGGCAGAAACTCGAGATGGGCTTTGAAACCGCTAAAGTGGTCTTGGAAAAGAGGGAGAATATAGGGAAGATAAACACAGGTTCAAAGGCCCTGGACAGCCTTCTTGGTGGCGGGATTGAAACCCAGGCAATAACCGAGATGCATGGTGCATTTGGCTCTGGAAAATCCCAGCTTGCTCACCAGCTCACTGTTATTGTGCAACTCCCAAAAGAAAAGGGTGGTCTGGGTGGGAAGGCTATTTTCATAGATACCGAACAGACATTCAGACCGGAAAGAATAAGGCAGATGGCAGAGGCCATCGGCATTGACCCTGTGAAAGCCTTGGAAAACATATTCGTTGCAAGGGCGTATAATTCCGATCATCAGGTACTTCTTGTTGAAAAGGCAGAGGAAATCATCAAAAAGGAGAATGTGAAGTTGGTGGTTGTTGATTCCTTAACGTCATCTTTCAGGTCAGATTACACGGGGAGGGGGACACTGGCAAATCGCCAGCAAAAACTCAACAGGCATCTCCACCGTTTACAAAAATTGGCTGATGTCCACAATTTGGCGATTTATGTGACAAACCAGGTCATGTCTAGACCGGATGTCCTGTTTGGGGATCCGACCACCCCCATAGGAGGTCACATACTGGGGCATCAGGCAACGTTCCGCGTATACCTCAGGAAATCCAAGGGTGAGAAAAGGGTAGCGAAACTGATAGACTCTCCAAGTCTTCCAGAGGGTGAAGCGGTGTTTAGACTGATAACAGAAGGTGTGAGGGATTAGAAAGTGAGACTTCGCAGTTTCAGGAACCTCATGACCTGCTCTTTTGTTATGTTCGGATTCTTCAGCTTAACAAATTTTATCTTTAAACCGACATCCTCAAAGCCTTCAGGGATCGTTATTTCGACATATTGTGACATATATAAGTCCAAAGTTCGAGAAACTGTCCATTTGTGAAGGCCTGAGAGCTTAGATATCTTCGATACCGTGAGTAGTTCGCCGCTTTGCTCTGATTTTTTGAGCAGACTGAGGATCTGCATAACGTTTTTTACTGTGTTTCTGTAATAGCTTTTCCTTGCCATGATTACTATATTGACGGGGTCAAATTTATATATCTATCAAAAAGTAGAAATATTGGGGGTGAAAGTTTAGATTATGTCTTTTTCTGTTACTATGACGAAATCACCCACTGATTTCACCGCAGAGAATGGGACGAGAACCCTTCCCTTATCGTCTTCCTGCAGGTTGAGCTCAGTTGTGTGCTTGGTTGGTTGTACCAAAACAAGGTTTATAAGCTCGCCCGATTCTACAATGTAATCCAGATCTCCGACCACTCCGAATTTCTTTCCGCTTTCCTCTGAGACTAAAATCTTTCCCATGAGGTCCCTGCTTCTTATTCTTTCTTCCATAAAAACCCTCCATTGATAATGATATTGTATATTATAAAAACAAACTATTTAAAAATTTATGCATCCACCATTAATGTCCTTATCTTGTCAGATAAGACATATTGGTAACTTTTTCCCCTCCTTTTCCTTATCACATACCCTTCTTTGGTGAGTCTTTTGAGTATGTTGTTGACTGATCTTATCGCGTTATCCTTGCTCCTGTAGCCATCCATATCCATTTTCTCGACAATTTCGGAGGGCGTTAGCTCTCCGTATTTCCCTACTATCTCGAGGATGTTCTTCTGTTTCGAGGGCAAGGTGTTCATCGATCCGAGCGAAACCCTTTTAGGGATGGCTACCTCCGAATCCTTGAGGAAATGCACATCTATGGTCGATATGCTGCTTTCTATCGCCTTCTGCACGAGATCGTTACACGTCCTTATCACTTCCCTGGGGAACCCGCCCGTCTTTTCGTATATGTGCTCGATCGTTTCTGAAGTGAATGGCTTTATGTCCTCCCCTCCTGCCCATTCTATCCTCTTTTTGATAAGTTCTCTTGTTTCCGATTTTGTCAGGTTCGCGAGTTCCACTCTTGTGTTCACCCTCCTCGTGAAGGTTTCGAGCTTATCCCTAAGAATCGATTCCAGTGTAGGTAGACCTGCGATGACAACAGAAAGGTTATCTATCTGGTCCGTTAGCGTTCTTAGCCATTCCAACGTTTCTATGCTGGCCTCGTGACTTTCATCCACAAGCAAAACCATGTTCTTATTCTTCATTTTCTTGTTCACCCATTCACTGAGGTTGTATATATCAAGTGTTCTGCGTGAAAATAGCCTTTCGAATATCCCAAACCCTATGAAGTTCGTGAATATCTTCACCCAGTCATCTGGGTTGTCCGGAGGTTTGGAAAGGTAAAAAATCCTTTTTTCTTTCTCAAATTCTTTGGTCAGAAACTTCATGAGTGTTGTCTTCCCTGAACCCGTGGGACCAATCAGCAGGAAGAGTTTATCGTTGTTTTGTATGCTGACCGATATCCTTTCCATTTCATTCATATAGCCCACGAAAAGGTCAGGTAGTATCTTGAAACTGAAGGGGTTCTCTTCCCAGCTGAACATCTTCATGTACTTTTCATTGAAATTCATATTTGAATTCATAATTTCATATAATTGGGAAAGTTATTTAAATGTTTTCGTGAAGTTGGTGTGAAATGGGTGATTTATATGTACTTTTTCACAATACATCTTATGAGATGTTTTATCTCGATTGATATTGAGAAGGGGTTGATAAACAAGGTAGTGGAAATGCAGAAGGGTTTGCGAAATCTCAATGTAGATGTGAAGTTCGTGGAACCCGGAAATCTTCATTTCACGGTTAAATTTCTTGGTGATGTGAATGATAATGAAGTTGATGGGGTAAAGAAATCTCTGGGGGAGTGTTTGAATGGAGAAAACGCATTTAGAATAAATGTCAATGGTATAGGTTATTTTGGGAGTCCCTCTCATATAAGAACACTGTGGCTGGGTTTAAACAGGAGTGAAGATGAATTGGTGATGTTGATGAAAAGGGTGAATGATTACGTGAAGTTGGGTAAGAGGAGTTTTTCCCCGCATTTGACAATAGGAAGGGTAAAGTCAGGGGGGAACATGGATGTTTTGCTGAAATTCCTGAACGAGTCAAAAAACGTGAACGTGGGTGAAATGGTTGTGAATAATGTGAAGTTGAAGTCAAGTATGCTGACTAAAAAGGGGCCCATATATAGCGATTTGGCTGTGTTTAAATTGAGGTCGTGAAAATGAATGAAGGGAATCTTGTGAAGATATCTGTGATTGGGGTCTCCATAAGCCTCGTTCTTCTGTACTTGATAACTAGTCAAGTTTTTTCATCCAGCGTGAAGATAGGTGAAATTGATAAATCATTCGTAGGGAAAACCGTGAATATAACAGGTGAGGTGACAGGGATCTTTCAAAGCAAAGGTCACGTGTTTTTTGATCTTAAAGATGATACGGGGAAAGTAAAAGTTGTGCTCTGGGAAGATACGTTGGAATTACTGGAGATTAATAACGTGAACACGAGTGAGATAAGGAACGGTAAGAATATTAGTATCATAGGGGATGTTCAGCTGTATAAAGGTGAGCTGGAGGTTATACCAATACGTGGAAATGTGAATATAATGTGAAGTTAGAAATGTTTATGTGCTGCTTTCACGAGCTCTGCAACGAGTTTTACAGAATTCTTCACGTCATTCATGTCTACAATTTCAACGGGTGTGTGAACGTAACGTGTGGGTGTAAGTATGGCGATGGATGGTATACCCTCCCTTATCATGGGAGTTACGGAAGCATCAGTCGCGCCATGTGAAAGGACGTCAAATTGTAACTTTATCTTGTTTTTCTTCGCAATATCCTGAACCCATTTCTTTATTTCACTCTGGACTATGCTTATGGCATCCTTGATCACGAGTGCAGGACCTTCACCCATTCTCGCTGTGGCTTCATATGGCTTCAATTCAGGCGTATCACCGCTTACGGTGGTATCAAGTGCTATGACAATATCGGGGTTTATGCCGAATGTTGGCCCTCTTATTCCCACTAAACCTATCTCCTCTTTCACTGTCCCCACTGCGTAAACCGTTCCTTTGAAATTTTTGAGATTTTTCATAACCTCTATTAATTCCAAGCATCCGACACGATCATCAAATCCGTATCCTGTCACCTTGGAGCCGCCGAGTTTGTTGAGTTCTCCGTGATTTGTGATGAAATCCCCCACGCTCACCCCCATCCTTTCGGCTTCTTTTCTGTTTTTTGCTCCCATGTCCATGAACATCTCGCTTATCTTCACGGGCTTCTTTTCCTCCTCTCTCTCTTGCAGGTGAATCGGTTTTGATCCTATCACCCCCACGACAGGGCCTTTTGAACCATGTATCTTGAATTTCTGGGCGGGCAAGATTTTTGAATCCCATCCACCAACAGGCTCGAATCTTATGAAACCCTTTTCGTCTACATATTTCACCATCAAACCGACTTCATCCATGTGTGATACCAGCATGATCTTGGGGGAACCAGAACCCTTCTTGCATATGAGATTCCCAATTTTGTCAACTTTCACCTCATCAACATATGGCCTGATTTCCTTGGACATCAAATCCCTGATGTTCTTTTCATAACCAGAAATTGATGGGGAATCAATAAGTTTTTTCAATAAATCTTCCATCTTTTCACCTAATCTTTTACCTGATGAATAATTGGGTTCATGATTATATTAATTTATGCCAAGTCCTGTTTCGAGAGGATGTTGATGGGGGATTTTATGTCTTCCTTTTCCATTCCGACCAAAAACTTTACCCCCTTCCTCCTTGCCATCATGTCCAGTTTGTAGTCAACCCTTCCGTCAAATATCACTGCATATGGGTTGTCGACCGTTTTTAGCGTGTTTTGCAGTTCCTTCACAGGAACCTTGCCCAAAAGGTTGAACGTTGAATCGAATATGCAAGCAGCCCGTGTTCCTATGAGCTCATCAAGCGTTTTCTTGAATGTTTTTTTCTGATCTTCTGTAACTTTTATAATTTTCGGCCTGATGAATTCCCTTGCAGGCCTCTCCCTTAATGTCCTTGTTGGTCTTTCCCTTAAATCCCTTCTGGGCAGTTCTTTCCTGGGCCTTTCTATTTTTTCTGCATTGTTGCGCTTCTCCATTTTGAACTGGGATGCCGATATCTTCTCCCTCAGGGCCTTGAAAACTTCTTTTTTCGAAAGCTCTTCCACTTCCTTGCCTTCGGGAGCTACGGCAACGTAATCTAGATCCGCTGTCTCTATCAGGCTTTTCAGGTTAAGACTCCCGCCCCTGTCGCCGTCAACGAAAGCTGTTGTTATTTTCTCCTTGGACAAAGTGTTTATATGTTGAGGGATGGAACTCCCCTCCATTGCTATCACATTCTTGATCCCGTACTTCACAAGGTTTATCACATCCGCCCTTCCCTCCACGACGATTATCTCTTCTGACTCCAGCAAGTTCGGACCGCACGGGAGGCCGTGATAGGTTGTTATTTCGTATGTCTTGATTTCCTCTTTTATGTCCTCTGCTATCTTTGATGTGTCTTGTATCCCCTTGTCCAGCAAGTCCTTCAAAATGGTCTTTGCCTTATCTACCACGAATTTTCTCTTCATCTCCCTTGTGTCCTCTACCGATTTGAGTGTTATTTTTGCTGTGCATGGACCGACCCTTTCTATCGTTTCTAACGTAGCTGCCATGAGAGCAGTCTCTGCTGAATCAAGAGATGATGGGATAATCACCTCGCCTTTTGATTTCCCCTTTTCGGACTTTATATTAACTTCTATCCTTCCTATCCTTCCCGTTCTTTGAAGTTCCCTCAGATCAAGATCGGGCCCGAGCAGACCTTCTGTCTGCCCAAAAATAGCTCCTATTACATCAGGTTTCTCTATTACTCCTTTTGCATCTATTTCCGCCTTTATCACGTATTTTATTGAAGTCGGCGCTAATTTTGACATAAACATCAACCTCCTTAAACGAATGAGGGTTCGGATTATCCAAATTTCCGAAATCCTCAATTTTATTCTTCCTTAAAGACATTATCTTTCCTCTTAATCTTGAATTGGGATGTTTTTTGTGTCTCTGGAGCAGGTTTTTCAATCGCTTTTCGATCTCCCTGCCCTTTTTATCGAAATCTGTCAATATGACAATTTCCCTTTTCGATTTTGATACGATCTCTGCCACTTCGTAGAGCGGCTTTCCATTGATCGCAATAATATTTTTCACGCCAAGGCTTTTTAAAGCTTTTTTATCGTTTTTGCCCTCAACTATAGTCAGTTTGTCCTCCAATTCCCTTAACACTCTTTCCAGTTTTTCTTCGTCTATCCTTTGTTTATTTCTCATAACAATACGTCCAGTATGTCTCTCTCTGTTATTATCCCCACAAGCTCGTCATCCTCAACAACGGGCAATCCTCCTGCACGCTTTCTCCTCATGACATTGATTGCCGAGAACAAATCCGTGTCGTCTCGGATGGTAACAGGTTCCTTATTCATCACCCTTCCTATTCGTGTTCTGTCCGAAACTAACTTGTCTTCGATCCCGTTTTTATGGAGGTAAAGCAAAATATCGGTTGGCGTTACGATTCCCAAGAGAATGTTATCCTCGACTATCGGAAGCCTTCTGTATCCTCCCCTGCACATCATCTTTGCGGTGTCGTATACGCTGTATCCTTTTTTCGCAAAGATTGGTTTTTCCACCATTGCCTCATAGACCTTGATTCCTATTGGTTTGTTTACCTGTTTAATGAAGTCCTGCTCTGAAACCACCCCGAGGATTTTTTTGGAATTCACAACGGGGCAAAGCCCGAAACCTTCTTTTTTGAAAACCTCCATTGATTTCTTTATGCTTGTTTTGAAGTTTATCGTTCTTACGTGTCTTGTCATGAACTTTTCCACTCGGATATCCATGTTTTCTTTCTTCTTCTTGAAAATGCTGTATTTCTCCCCGCCTCCGAAGAGATCGAGTATGTCTATTGAAGTTACAATCCCCCTCAGGTGTCCTGATTTGTCAACGATTGGTATCTTTCTGAACTTTTTGGTCAGCATTAAACTTAAAACATCCCTTAATCTCTCGTTTTCGTGGGAGACCACGAGTTCTTTTGAATATATTTCAGTTATCGGTTTTTTCGTGTCAATGAAAACGTCCATTATCGATTTTTTATTCTGCATGCAAACACCATTTACGAATACTTTATTTTAATTGGAACGAAATAAATAATTTACTATGGAAAGTGTTCTTAAAAAAGTCCTGAAAAGGATAACGCCTAGCGATAGCGAAAGGAAAGAGCTCTATAATGTGCTGAAGGGGGTAATTAGCACAGCAGATAGGGTGATAAAACCACTAGGCCTAGAGAAAACCATCGCCGGCTCGTTCATTCGCGATACCTGGCTTACGGATAAAAAGGAGATAGACTTGTTCATAATGTTCCCGGTCTCTTATTCCAGGGAATCGCTCGAAAAACTCGGTCTTGATGTGGGGAAGAAGATTATAAAAAGGCTTAAGGGGAAATATGAGATAGCGTATGCTGAACATCCTTATGTTAGGGGGAAGGTGAACGGTTTCGCTGTGGATATCGTCCCCTGTTACAAAGTCAAATCAGCATCGAAGATAAAATCGGCGGTTGACCGAACCCCCTTCCACAACAGGTATATAGGCGAAAATTTGAAACCCGATATGGCGAGGGACGTCAGGCTCCTAAAACAGTTTTGCAAAGCGATAGATGTCTACGGGTCTGATATACGAACGCTGGGCTTCTCCGGGTACCTCTGCGAACTTTTGATAATAAAGTACAAAACCTTCAAAAAACTCGTCCTTTCCGTTAGAAGCTGGAAGTTCGGGAAATTCATAGATCTCATGGGGCATTGTAGTTTCCGAAAAGTGTATTTCAAGAACCAGCCATTGATAGTCATAGACCCCACCGACCCGAAAAGAAACGTGGCTGCTGCGCTTTCAAATGAGAACTTCACCAAATTCGTGGAGGTGTGCAAGAAGTTTTCGGGTGGGCCTTCCGAAAAATTTTTTGAAATAGATAAGAGGGTGATCGGGAAATCGGAATTCAGAAAACGTCTGAGAGGGAGGGGAAGCGAAATATTCGCTTTGAGATTCAAAAGACCAAAGGTGGTTGATGATATATTGTGGTCTCAGATGAGGAGGACTGCAGCGAGGATTGTCGGTCTTTCTAAAGAAAACGAATTCGAAGTTTTCGATTGTTCTGTGTGGAGTGATGAAAAGTATTCATATTTGATATTCGAAATGAAGGTGTGGGATCTTCCGGGAGTTCAAAAACTGGTAGGCCCTCCTGTTTATTCAAAAAGGCATTCAAAGGAATTCAGGGAGAAATATAAAAATGATAAAGTATACGTAGAAGGTGAAAGATGGGCAGCTGAGGTGAGAAGGGAATACAGGAATTTCGAAAATTTGCTCAAGGATTTTCTTGATAAGTCAGAGGGAAAGTTATTGAAGGGGGGCGTGCGATCGCACATAGCAAGGAGCGTCTCTAAAAGTTTTAGGGTCTTGGGATCGAACGGTGTTGAAAAAACAATAGAAAAGAACATGGAATTTGCGGTGTTCCTTAGAAAATATTTCGAGAGGGGAGTATGAACACTCTATTTCACTTCCTTTTCAATTACGTTTTTGTGGATGTCGTATTTGGTAACGCGTGGG
>JAZGEG010000006.1:0-2992 GCA_036478655.1 Candidatus Aenigmatarchaeota archaeon
ACCTTGGAGAACATGAACACCACTGCGATGCTGTATTTCACGATAGACAGGACTGCTCCGGCAATATACAACGTCTCGAACGGGACGGCTTACTGGAACAGCATGAGAATAAGCTGGAATACTAATGAGCCGGGCAATTCAAGCGTCCTGTATGGAACGAGCCCGGGAGCTCTTTCCCTGGGCAAAACGAACTCTTCCCTTGCGACAAGCCATGACCTGAGCCTGACAGGCCTCTCGGGGAGCACGACCTATTACTACAACGTGAGCTCCTGCGATTCCGCGGGGAACTGCAACACCTCGGGGGTTTACAACTTCACGACACCGGCCTGCATAGAAAGCTGGGTTTATGGGGGATGGTCCATGTGCGCAGGGAATTTGCAGACACGGACAGCCACGGATTTGAACGGCTGCGGTACGACAGTTAACAGGAGCATAGTGTCCCAGGCATGCTTCATCGGCGGAGGCGGGGGACCAAGCGGTGGTGCACCACCAAGCATAACATATGCATGGGATGAGATAACACCGGAAGAGACAGCGACATTGAATATTGAGGAGGAGGACATCAGCTTAACGAGGATTGATTTCCAGGTAAATGAACAAGTAAGCAATGTGAACATAGAAGTGACCAAGCTGGACACCAAGCCAGCTGAAATAGCGCAGGACGTGGCAGGGGATGTTTACCAGTACATAAACATAAGCCACACCGTAAATGTAAACCAGACAAACGTAAAGGGCGTGACAATCGGGTTCAGGGTGAACAAGACCTGGATTGCCGGGAATGACATAGATAAATCAACGGTCAGGCTGAACAGGTATGTTAGCAATAACTGGGTTGGTTTGAATACGTGGCTGGTAAATGAAACAACTGATTATATTAATTATGAATCGCTCAGCCCCGGGTTTTCTTACTTTGCTGTGACAGGGGAGGAGGTCGGGGAAACCGGGAGGGAAGAAAATGTGACGCAGCCGCCTCTGGTCTGCGACCCCGGCTCTGAAAGGTGTTCAGGCAATGAGATACAGGAATGCAATCCCGCAGGGACGGCGTGGGTTGGCAAGGAATCGTGTGTTCACGGGTGTGATTCGGAAACACTGGTCTGCAATCCACTGCCGGTGGGCGGGGACGTTTCATGGTATGTCTTTGTGGTTTCCCTGCTGGTGATAGCCGTTGCAGGGGCTGTTTATTTCGTGAGCAAGAAGAAGGTAAAATCAAGGAAGAAGGGGAAAAAGAGAAGATAAACCAGGTTTGATCTTGGTTGGTTTTGAGGGAGGTTCGAAAATTAGGGCCGGATTTGGGAATAATTCTGAAAGGATGTTGGAACAATCTTGGGAAAATCATTTATATAGTCCATGGGAAGGTATGGTCAGAAGGTCGTAACATCCCATCAATTCCAAACGTCCTTTTGTGAAGAGACCCCAAACTCATTAAAACCCCCAAGGACCGGCATCTAGGCTTTTTCTTTTTGCCGGTCCTGCCCAACCCTCTGATTGAACACCAGCAGAGTATGAAGCATTGGAATTAACATTCAGTTCTCAGGAATTCAATGGCCCTTTCAATTTCCCTTTCATCAGTTCTTCCTGCCATCACCATGTGTTTTAACTTAAGCATCTTGTCTTCCGGCAGGTTTTTTATATCCTCTATAAATTCTTTTCCTGTTTCTTGTTGGGTCGATTGTGCTAAAATTGGTGAAACCAAACTAAAAAATATAAAATATAATCCTGTAGTGGCCAATTCTGCATAGCGTGGGTTCAAAAAGTGCAAATTAGGATCATTAAGGATATCATAACCACTGATTAATGATGCAGCCCCTGCCCCATAAATCAGTTTCGGTCCCAGGTTCTGGAAAGTGAGTACATGGTGTTCCCAGTCATCCAGTTCATTTCCATTATTAGATCCTTTAGGTTCTTCATTTAGTCCCCTTTTCTCGACTTTCATCGAATAGGAAGCGTAATCTTTGATTAAACGATCTCTGGGGACTGTACGTGAGTCTTCGAGAACTGTGACTGGAACATCATCTCCAGCAACTAATTTACGCAAGGCGCTATACAAGGTTTTGTATCTTCTTTTTCCATGGCCAGGTATCAGATAAGCAGGCAGGCCGATAGCTTTTTCTATTTGATATAGTATTTTGCCAGAAAACTTCATGTTTTATTTTTTGCATACGGTCTTTATATGTTTTTAAATTTCACCTCCAAATTCTTTCACATGCCATTGAAGATCGATCCTAAAACCGAGAAACAGCTCAGGAACGCGAAGTATGGTGTATACAATCACTCCGCAGTCCAGATATGCGCGTGGACGAAGAAGAGCCTGCATAACGAGGGTTTCTGTTACAAGCAGAAGTTCTACGGGATTGACACGCACAGGTGCATGGAGTTCTCGCCTTCCGCTGTTTTCTGCGAGCAGAATTGCATATTCTGCTGGAGGCCCATGGAGTTCATGAAGTTCAGGGGGATGGGAAAAGGCGAGGTGGATGGTCCAGAGGAGATCTATGAAAGGCTTCTGGATGAGAGGAGGAAACTGCTTTCAGGGTTCCCAGGAGACGGGAAAACGGACATGGAGAAACACGGGGAATCCCTCAAACCGAATCATTTCGCGATATCGCTTTCCGGGGAGCCCACGCTTTACCCGAAACTTCCCGAGCTCGTTCGATTTCTTAGGAATCTTCCGGAAACGAGATCTGTTTTCATCGTGACGAACGGGCAGGAGCCCGGGATGATGGAGACTCTCGCTAGATCTCCTCCAACACAGCTTTATTTATCCGTTAATGCACCGAACAAAACGCTTTTCGAAAGGATAAACTGCCCTGTATACAAGGATGGGTGGGAGAGGTTTTTGGAGTCGCTCGGAATCTTCAGCCGTTTGAACACGAGGAGGGTGCTTCGCTTGACCATGATCAAGGGGATGAACATGGATTCTTCGTTCGTTAAGGATTATGCGGAATTGATCGAAAAGGGGAATCCGCATTTTATTGAGATCAAGGCTTACATGTGG
>JAZGEG010000007.1:0-7377 GCA_036478655.1 Candidatus Aenigmatarchaeota archaeon
TGTTGAAAAATCCCTTAAAATGCTCCTTGACACTTCGAAAGTAATTCACTGTTTCAAGACCCTTCCAACCTCCGGGATACCTTCTTTTATAGGGAAACTGAAGGCCAGACCCCTGATAGTTGACTGGGACGATTTCGAGGGATTCGGAGGCTTCGCGGACCAAGATCATTTCCCCTACAATCACATAGCTGACCGCTTCGAGAGATGGGTGGTCAAGCGGGCGGACGCTCTTACAGTGGTGAGCCCGTTCCTCGAAAAGAAAGCGAGGGAATTCGGATTCGAAAAACCTATACACTTCATCCCAAACGGCGCGGACACTGAAGGGATAAGATATTCTTTTCCAGAAAACAAAGGGAAACTGAAACTCCTGTTCGTGGGACTTCTCCACAAGTCCAGCGATCTCGACTTGGTTCTTAAGAGCATGGTTTATTTGAAGGACATGCATTTGACAGTTATTGGTAGCGGGCCCAGGTTTATGGAATTCGCAATGCTCGCAAAGAGCCTTGGACTAACGAATGTCGAATTTGTCGGGACGAAGGGCAGGGAGGAGGTGAAAAAACATCTTTACAATTCCGATGTCGGCCTCATGCCTTTTGTGGACAACATATCGAACAGGAGCCGAAGTCCTGTCAAACTGGGTGAATACCTCGCGGCAGGGAAACCAGTCGTGACGAACAACGTAGGGATAATGAAAACGGTCATAGAAAACGGGAAAAACGGGATCATAACGAAAGACAACCCCCAGGATCTCTCGGAGGGCATTAAAAAACTCGAGGACCCCAAATTCCGAAAGAAAATATCAATAAACGCCAGGAAAACCGCTGAAAAATATTCATGGAAGAGAATAGGAAAAGACCTTGAAAAAATTTATGAAAAGTTTTAGGATTATTTGGCTATGAATTTTGATTTTCTGAGGGCGTTTCTGAGAACCCCTCCCAGACCATCGCTTTTATAACTCCCAACCACATAACTGCTGAGAACTTTCGGATTCTTCAGGACTGCTATGAACAGCTTTTTCTTTGCCTTCATTATCGCTTTCTCTATCATCTCTTTTGTACAATCGGGGTAGGAAACCACTGAACATCCCGAGCCATCGTATTTCGTCCAATCTTTCGTGATCAGCCACCCCCTCTCTTCACACATTTTGTAAAAGTCCGTCCCTGGATATGGTGTGGCCGCGGAGAACTGGGCGGTATCAGTCTTAAGTTTCACGAAAAAATCTATGGTCTTCCGAATGGTTTCCTCTGTTTCCCCGGGCAAACCGAACATGTATGTAGCGTGCGTGAATATACCTAACCTTTTGCAATCCCTCACCACCCTCCTCGCGTCTTCTGGCATGAAGGCCTTGCGGATATTCTTCAATATCTGGCGGTCCGCAGATTCCACCCCGAACTTAATGCTTATGCACCCCGCCTCCTTCATCCTCTTCAGGGTTTCGTACTTCGCCTTTGCATCCGCCATGCAGGACCATTTAATCTTCAAACCCCGTTCGATCATGAGGTCGCAAATTTCCCTCACCCTTTCCTGATCTACCGTGAATGAGGAATCATCAAAATATATCTCCTTTGGTTTGTATTTCTTCATTATGAATTCAATTTCACTTACAACATTCTCTGGCGACCTTCCACGAAAATTCGGTTTTCCATAGTAAACAGAAGGCTCAACGCAGTATATACAAGAATACGGACAGCCCCTGCTCGTTACCATCTGGATATTTGGAATGTTCTTGCAGAACGGTTCGTTGTATTTTTCCATTGGCAAGCCGTCCCTTTCGGGGTACGGGAGTGCATCTATATCTTTTATAAGCTCCCTCCTCTTGTTCACGATTATCTTTCTCCCTTCCCTGAAAACGATCCCGTCCACACATTCCAATCCCCCTTTCTTTTCAATGGCTTTTATCAGATCCAAGGCGGTGTAATCATATTCACCGTACATTATGAAATCGATAAATTTACATTCACTCATAATTTCGTTGTAAAGGGCAGAGGTATGAGTCCCGCAAAAAACAATTTTTATCCCAGTCCCCCTCTTCATCTTTTCAGCCATTCTGAGGTCGTTGTATATGGAAACCGTTGAGGTTTCGATTATCACGAGATCAAAGTTCTCTTTTTCAAGAAATCTGAAAAACCCATCTTCATCCATACCCTCCGCTATGCAATCCTTCAGTTTCGCTTCTATCCCGTTCTTTTTCAAAATAGCGGTGGTGTATGACAAGAAGAAAGGGAATGGGTAGTAGTTCACGGTCTGCATGTCCTTCCTCCTTGTGTGCGCCCATCTACTGCCTGCCCTAACTCCGTATTTCCCACTTTCAGTGGACCAGGGGATATTCGCAAGCAAGACTTTCATAGAAATCATTAACGTTTGTTAAACTTTTATATTTTCTCAAGGTTTTCGTAAGCCTTTTTACCACCCCTTTTCATATCATGATACTTAGAATATTTCATAATCCTGTTGTACGAAGCAGCCAGTGCCCACATCAAGCCGTGAACACCATCTCTGAAGCCCTGCTGAACAAAATAGAACCTTATGAACGCAAAGAGGGGTTTGAAGGGAATAGTCCACTTCAGTTCGTACCTGTCGAGGGCACTCCTCGCCATTATGTACGAATTCACTATGGAATTTCCCCCCTTTCTCTGTGCCCTGTATTTGCGAAAAAAATTCTTAATCACGTCCCACGGATACATCCAGACGAGTTTTTTCCTTAGAAGGTCTTCCGCCTCCCTTGTGCTGTACCAGTTACTCTTGTTGAAGTAATGGTGCCAGCTGTCGTAATTATAGTGAATCATATGGTTTTTCATGCGACCCACGCCCCCGTTCAATATGAGTCTTTCGTGAACAAGCTTTTCCTGGAATTTCCCCCTGTCCTTCATGAAAAGCCTTAGTTGATAATCTGGCCACTGCCCAGCGTATTTGATCCATTTATTACCGACGAAACACTTCCTCGGAATGTAATATCCGTCGTATTTTGGATCTTTCAGAACCTCTCCTATCTCTTTTCTGAGATTGTCCGGAATTCTTTCGTCAGCATCCAGGTTAATTACCCATAGATTTTTCGCTTTTTCTATCCCCAGATTTTTTATTTTCCCCGTTCCTACCTTCCCGACCTGGTAAATTCTATCCGTGTATTTTTTAGCGATTTCGACCGTTCTGTCCCCGCTGTAGCTGTCCATTATTATGATATCATCGGCCCATTTGACGTTTTCAAGGCACTTTCCTATGTGCTTCTCCTCGTTAAGCGTTATAATAACGATGGAAATTTTCATCCTGATCACGATAGATATTGATTAGCCATTTTATTTAAATATGATCAAGTAAATAAAGTAGTGATCGTATGCAAGCGGTAATACTAGCGGGAGGAAAGGGAACGAGAACAGGAAATAAAGAAATACCCAAGGTTATGGCAGAGGTAGGTGACAGGACTATTCTGCAACATCAGATAGAGTTACTGAAAAGATACGGGATAACAGACATAATCCTCTGCGTTAAACACCTATCAGAAAAGATAAAGAAACACTTCGGAGACGGGAAGAAATTCGGTGTTCGGATAACATACTCCGAGGAAAGGGAATTCTTGGGAACTGCCGGAGCAGTTAAATTTGCAGAAAAAATGATAAAGGAAGAATTCATCCTTTTCTATGGAGACGTCATGATGAATATGCATTTAGCGAAATTCATCGAATACCATAAAAATAAAAAGGGGATAGCGACACTCCTTGTCCACAGGACAGACCACCCTCACGACAGCGATATAGTAGACATGGATTCAGAGAACAGGATAAGGAAAATCTGGAGACCAAAGCCAGGGGAAAATTTCAGGAACTTAAGCAATGCAGCAGTTTACGTTTTAAGCAGTGAAATTTTTAAGTACGTACCTAAAAACAAATTCTTGGAATTGGAAAAGGATGTTCTCGTGAAGATGATAGAAAAAAACCTCCCCCTATACGGATACAAATCAGAAGAGTATGTAAAGGATACGGGGACACCGGAGAGATTGGAAGGGGTAAGGGAGGATTACGAAAACGGGAGGATATTCAGACCTGCAGTATTCCTCGACAGGGACGGGGTGATAAACGAGGAGATTAACCTCCTCTGTAAACCATCCCAGTTAAAACCAATAGAGGGATCGGCTGAAGGGATAAGAATGCTGAACGAAAACGGTTTCCTAGTTATCGTGGTAACGAATCAGCCCGTTGTCGCCAGAAATTTATGCACCGAGGAAGACCTCGTTATAATACATGGAAGACTCAAAGAACTACTCGCTGAAAGGGGAGCTAAACTTGATGCCATATACTATTGCCCGCATCACCCGGACAAGGGATATCCGGAAGAGAACCCTAAATATAAGATAGACTGCGAATGCAGAAAACCAAAACCAGGCATGATATTACAGGCATCTAAGGATTTCGCGCTTGATCCGAGAAAATGCGTGATTGTGGGCGATAGGTTAACGGACATAGAAATAGGAGAGAATGTAGGATGCAAAACAATACTAGTCCTGACAGGAAATGGGAGAGACAGCAAGAATGCTGACGCGAAACCGGATCATGTATGCGAAAACCTGCTGGAAGCAGCGAAATTGATAATAAAAACCTACAAGCCAAGATGAGAATATGATAATATCCAAAACACCATTCAGGATAAGCTTTTGCGGCGGAGGAACGGACCTGAAGGAATATTATTCAAAAAAACAGGGATCCGTAGTCTCCACCGCGATAAACAAGTATGTTTACGTAATGGTCAACGGGCTTTTTGAAAAAAACAGGATAGTGGTTAAACACACCAGAACGGAAAACGTAAACGATGTGAAAAAAATAAGGCACCCCATAATAAGGGAGGCCCTTAAACTGGTCGGAATCTCCGGAGGAGTCGAAATAACCTCCATGGGGGACATACCGAGCGAGACCGGCATGGGATCTTCAAGCGCCTTCACCGTGGGGTTGCTCAACGCCTTGCATGCATACCTCGGCGGGCGCAAAACACCCCAAGCCCTTGCGGAGGAAGCGTGCAAAGTAGAGATAGACTTCCTTAAGGAACCTATAGGCAAACAAGACCAATACATCTCATCCTACGGTGGGTTCCGCCACACGGTTTTCAACCCGGATGAAACCGTGAACTCGGGGGCCATAACCATTCCCGAACACACAAAGAAGGAACTTGAAAACAACCTTTTACTGTTTTACACCGGGATCACCAGAAAGGCGAGGGATATCTTATCCGGCCAGAAGAAGGAAACGAAAGGTAAAATGGAATTTCTCGACAAAATGAGGGACATTTCCCTTGAATTGAAGGGGTGCTTGGTCCGAAAAGATATAACCAGATTCGGCGAACTACTCCACCAGAACTGGGAATATAAGAAAAAGCTTACATCCGGAATAACCAACCCCTCAATAGAAAGGCATTACAACCTCGCCTTGGAAGCAGGGGCGCTGGGAGGAAAAATCCTCGGAGCGGGTGGCGGTGGTTTTTTATTGTTTTATGTCAAAAAAGAAAATCAGGAAAATGTCCGGGAAGCGTTAAAGAATCTGAGAGAAATGGACTTTTCCTTTGAAAGCGAGGGGAGCAAAATAGTTTATAGGGATTGATGATATGGCCGATGTGAAGAGACCTTGGAGGAAGAGGAGCACAAAAGAATCTTCCAGACCGAAAATCCATTTGGAGCAGCTCATGAAAGATCCGAAAAGAAAGGATTACAGAGAGACGGTAATACGCGGCTATTTGAAAGATTCTATCGATTGCCTGAACGGTATGCTGAAGAATGATGTGGGAAAGATCGAAAAAATAGTTTCAGAGCTGGTGAAGACCTACTATGAAGGCAAACAGGTGATCACCATGGGCAACGGGGGGAGCGCGGCGATAGCTTCGCATATGGCGAGTGATTTTTCAAAGGCTTGGCTGGGCGATGGAGTGATGAGGATGAGGAGCTTTTCCTTGGTGGATAACATCTCGCTGATGACGGCCTGGATGAACGATGCTGGCTACGATCAGATGTTTGTGGGCCCTCTGAAAACCATACTCAACGAAGGTGACGTGGTTATAGGGATAAGTTCAAGCGGAAATTCCAAAAACATTTTAAAGGCCATCGCTTATGCGAACAAAAAGAAGGCTTTAACAATCGGCCTAACGGGCTTTGACGGAGGAAAACTGAAAGATCTCGCTCAAATCAACATCACCGTTACCAGTGACAGTTTCAAGAGGGTGGAAGACATTCATTCCCTGATAGGGCACACTCTGAAGGCAGCGTTTGTAAATGAAATAAAAAGGGACAAAACAGATAAATAGCCCTTCATTTTTTTGATTTCCACCAATCAATTATTTGAGGTATTTTCTCAAGAACATCACCTTTCGGCTCAAAGTTAAGGTCTTTCTTCACGTTCGTTATATCTGCACATATCCTTTCCACTTCACCCCTCGGCTTTTCATTGAATATCTTTCCCCCACCAAGAACCTCTATTATTTTATCCGCAATACAGTTCACGGACACTTCCTTACCGCTACCTATGTTATATGTGCCGGTTTTTTTTGAAAAAGCGGTAAGTATGTTCGCATCCGCTACATCCTCAACCCAGACAAAATCCCTTGTCTGGTTCCCATCTCCAAACACGGTAAGCGGTTTTTTCTCAATGGCCTGGTTTATGAATGTTGTCATGACTCCAACATAGGGGGACGGGGTCTGTTTCGTTCCATACGTGTTAAAATACCTGAGAATAGAATACTCAATTCCATATTCTTCTTTTAGCAGTCTGCAGTACATCTCCCCCCTGAGTTTGCTCATGCCATAGGGAGAAATGGGAACAGCCCTATCGTTTTCTTTCGCCTTGACATTTTCCGGTTCACCGTACACGGCCATTGAAGATGCAAAAATAACTTTTTTTGCCCCAGCCTGAACAGCAGCGTTCAGAACGTTAAGCGTTCCCGTGCAGTTTGTATCTATATCATCCTTTATTTTTTTAAAACTCCCCCTTATACTCACGAAGGCTGCATTGTGGAAGACCATATCCACCCCCTTCATTGCCCTTGAGATATCATTCCCATTTCTTATATCCCCCTTAATTATTTCACACTCACCCGGAACGTTCTCCTCCTTACCGACGCTCATGTTGTCAAAAATAGTCACATCTCCCCTATCCTTGAGTTTCTCCGCTATATGCGAACCTATAAATCCCGCTCCACCAGTAACAAGAAATTTCATCCCACCACCTTTTTATTCCAATCCGCACTGCTCAGTACACGCCTTGCCTTTTCGAGATCTTCAGGATATGTCACATTAATATATTTCCCTTTTAATTTAACAGGTTTCAACGTAATACCGGAGTCTATCATTTTCTGCATAACATCGGTTATTTCGATTTCATTTCTTAATTTAGAAGGAGGGGTCAA
>JAZGEG010000008.1:0-4516 GCA_036478655.1 Candidatus Aenigmatarchaeota archaeon
GGATTCATGAATGCCAGTATGAATTTTGCTATTACGGGCTTGCCTCCAGGCTGTACGGAAATGTTTTCTTTGCTCAGTTTCATTCCCCTTAATTTCCCTTCTTCTTTTGCTATGGCCTCTCTGAGCTCTGGTATTCCCGCGCTTGGGCAGTATCCCGTCTTCCCATCATCCATCGCCTTCTTTGCGGCCTCGATTATCCTTTTAGGGGTCTTTATGTTTATGTCTCCTAAATGAAAGGGATATATCTTCTTCCCCCGCGAAGCGAGTTCTTTCGCTTCATCAGAAACGGCAAAAGCGGTTTCGGTTCCTAATCTGGACATTCTCTCTGCTATTTTCAAAAAATCACCTTTTCTTTCGATTCATCACGCCTTCTATCGCCTTTATTATGTCAGTGCTTTTAAGGTTGAATTCAACCATGAGTTCATCGGGATCCCCTGATTCTCCGAACCGGTTAAGAATGCCCACGCGCTTGACGGGGACTGGATAGTTTTCCACAACCACTTCCGCTACCGCTGAACCGAATCCCCCTGCCACCTGATGTTCTTCAGCGGTTACTATTCCTCCTGTTTCTTTTGCGGCATCGATTATCGCCTTTTCATCAATCGGTTTAATTGTGTGCATGTTCACAACCCTCACGTCTATCCCCTTTTTCTCGAGCTCCTTAGCAGCTATCAGGGCCTCGTAAACCATCGGGCCGCAGGCGAAGACGGAAACGTCCTCCCCGAACCTGTAAACCTCGGCTTTGCCCAATTTAAAGGGAGTATTTTCGGTTGTAATCGCAGGGACCTTCTCCCTCCCGAACCTCAGCATAACGGGTCCGTGTATTTTCGAGGATTCCAGCGTTACCTTCTTTGTCTCGAGATAATCCGCGGGAACGATTACTTTCATGTTTGGCAGAACACGCGAAAGGGATATCTCCTCGAGCGATTGGTGTGTTGCGCCGTCCGGTCCGACCGATACGCCTCCATGCGCCCCTCCTATCTTCACGTTGAAATCACCATAAGCGACAGTTGTCCTCATCTGGTCCCATGCCCTGCCCGTGCAGAACACGCCATACGTGCTCACGTAAGGGATCTTCCCCACGGCAGCTAAACCTGCAGCGATCCCCATCATGTCCTGCTCCGCAATTCCCACCTCCACGAACCTCTCCGGGTACTTATCCGCGAACCACTGGGCACGTGTGGAATCGGACAGGTCCGCGCAGAGAACAACAACATTTTTGTTCGTTTTTCCCAATTCGACCAGGCCATCTCCGTAACCATTCCTCGTGGGAATCTTTTCAACCTTGCCGTAAAGGTTCTCCGCCAAATGCATATCCGGATTGTGTCCTGATTTCATTCGTATGCCTCCAGATCTTTTAACGCGATCTCGGCCTCTTCTTTCGTAGGAGCCTTCCCGTGCCATTCGGCCTTGTGCTCCATGAAGGAAACTCCCTTTCCCTTTACTGTGTTCGCAAGGATAACCGTTGGCTTACCCTTGATATTATTGGCCTCCTCAAAAGCCTTTATCAGCTGTTCAAAACTGTGACCGTCAATCTCTATCACGTTCCATCCGAACGCCTCCCATTTTTTTTCAAGCGGTTCGAGGCTCATAACGTCCTTTGTCCTGCCGTCTATCTGCAAGCCGTTAACATCAACTATTCCGCAGAGGTTGTCAAGATTGTAATGCGCCCCTGACATTGCGGCCTCCCATATCTGACCCTCGTCACATTCACCGTCCCCCATTAAACAGTAAACCCTCTGGTCTTTTTTGTCCATTCTCAATCCAATTGACATCCCGACAGCTATTGAAAGTCCTTGTCCAAGGGATCCGCATGAAATCTCAAGATACGGGAGCTTTTTCCTGTCCGGATGTCCCTGAAGCCTTGAGCCGAGCTTTCTCAGTGTCACGAGTTCATCAGCAGGGAAATAACCACTTCTGGCTAGGGTCGAATACAAAACAGGGCACACATGTCCTTTCGAAAGAACGAACCTGTCCCTTTTCTCCCACTTATGGTCTTTCGGGTTATGGTTCATCACGTGGAAATAAAGGGAAACCATGATCTCAACAGAAGAGAGCGAGCCTCCCGGGTGTCCGCTCCCAGCTTCAGTGGTCATCTTTATTATGTCTTTCCTTACGTCCTTCGCGACCTTTTTCATTTCATCGATTCCGTATTTCATGCTATCACAATTTCGCAAGAATATAATTTCTGTTTTTGAGATTTAAATTCATTCTTTTTATTTTGTATCGGTTAAATAGTATTATGGGGCTTAATTTTGCAAAAAGGCGGGAGAAACTGGCAGATTTGATGGGGAAGAAGGGAATAGATGCGGTTTTGACATCAAACCATAACGACATATTCTATTACACCGGTTATGCCGGGCTCAAAGAAGACCGTATATTCATGGTTTTTCCGGCTGGAGGGAAGCCGAAACTGATCGTGACACCCCTGGAGAACGAGGCTGAGGTGAAATACTCGAACGTCGTGTTTATGAGTGATGTAAAGGATTTTCTGAACCAAGTAAAAACCTTCAAAAGACTCGGGTATGATGAGAAATACATGAACGTGATTCTTTTCAAGGAGCTCGAGAAGCTGAACGTGAAGCTCGAGCCCGTGGGGAAAATGCTCGAAATCCCAAGGATAGTCAAGGAAGCGTATGAAATCGATCAGATCAAAAAAGCAATAAGGATATCGAAAAATGTTTTCGGGAAAATCGGAAGCGGAATGATAGGAAAGAGTGAAATGGAGGTTTCAAACGAGATAGATATAGAGTTCAGGAAACAGGGGGTTTCAAGCGCGTTCGAAAGCATTGTTTCTTCCGGACCGCAGGGCGCTTTCGTCCACCACCAGCCTAATGAAAGGGTGATCAAAAAGAAGGACGGTGTGTTGATTGATATAGGCTGCAGGTTCAACATGTATTGTTCTGATCTCACAAGGATGTTTTTCAAAAAACTGGACAGCAAAAAGCGAAAGGTATACGAGGATGCTAAACAGATACATAATGCGGTAATTGATAGCATAAGGGCAGGGGTGGCGTACAAGGATATCGAAAGCCTGCAAGAAAAACTGTTCGAAAGTAAAGGCTATAAGGTTTTCCACAACTTCGGGCACGGCGTGGGTTTGTCCGTGCACGACCCCGTGAGCAATATACTTAACATGAATGAAGTCCTGACCGTGGAGCCGGGGATTTATATAAAAAACGTAGGTGGGTTTAGGATAGAGGATATGGTTTTGATTAAAAAGGGAAAAGCCGAAGTATTGTCGAATTCTGTACCGGTGTTTTAACTTATTCTGTTGGTTCAACGGATTCGTGCGGTTCTACTGGTATTTCTTCCTCTGAAACCGGAAGTGATATGTGCTTGATTATTACTATGTCGCCCATTGATTCCACCATGGGGAATGGTATGATCACTCCTTTCTTGCTGCCGAGCATTCTTGAAATGTAAGACTCCTTGGCAGCCCTGACCACAAGGGAACGTACCTTGAATCTTCTGAGATCGCATTCCACGTCCTCTACTTTCCCGCAGAACATCCCTTTGTTAGTGAAAACATCCTTTCCATATGTTTCAGAAACGCTTGAAACTTTTATCGCCATACACCCACCTCGTTATTTAATTTAACGAAAACCTTTTAATTTGATATAAATTTATAATCTATATTTATAAAGTTTAGTGTAATGTGCTGAGGTGGCCGAGTGGTTAAGGCGCAGTAGCCTTTTGAGAAATCAGGGGCTGCGCAAGGTTGCTAACCCTGTGTCCGAAAGGACGCGCAGGTTCGAATCCTGCCCTCAGCGCTAAATCTTTTTAACCAACAATCCAAAAATACACCATGGATTTGAATTTCGAGGGTTTGGGTACGGAGGCAAAGATAGGGAAAATCCTGGTTCTCATAGCGTTTATCCTGAAGATAATCGGGATAATCGGTATGCTGGCAGCGGTGTCAATGGGAAGTTACGCTATGATGTTCGCCCCGCTTGGTTTAGGGGCGATGTGGATGGGCATTGTGGCAGTGATGGTAGTACTCAGCTTAATAGGGCTCTTCCTCGTATGGAAGGCCTTTGACAAGATGGCAGCCAAGGATTTCCACGGAGCAGCCATCTACGCTTTAATAGCGGCTTTCCTTCCGCCTCTTGACATAATCGTGCTCATCGGGGCAATTCTCCTCTTCATAAGCCCGGAAGCGAAAACAGGAACAGGAACAACGGCAGCAACACCAACAAAAACGGTTTAAATCCTTCGGGATAATGGGAGAAAGAAGTTTTTGTTATTTTTTATTTTAATTCAGCCATTATTTCATCCGAACTCATTACTTCCCCAAAGCCTCTTTTTAAAACCTTCAAGGTTCCCCTGTGAAGTTCTTTGTCAAAACTGAAATTAAGATCTGAACAGAATATCACATTATAATCACGGAACATCGCGCTTCTGGCTGTGGATTCGCAACACACTTGAGTAATTGTTCCTATTATTATCACGTTCTCTATTCCTTTTAATTTCAACACATCGTTGAGATTTGTATTATAAAAAGCGTCATATTTGT
>JAZGEG010000009.1:0-13338 GCA_036478655.1 Candidatus Aenigmatarchaeota archaeon
TGGACATGGGAAGCGAATTCCTAGAGACAAGAATAGGCAAAATAAACATCAAGGCGAAGAGATCGAGGGGAGGGAATGAGAAATTGAAGCTCCTTTCCACCAGTAAGATGAATGTTGCAGACCCGAAAACCAAGAAGGTTAAAAGGGTTAAGATAGTCTCTGTTGAGAAGAATCCTGCAAACCCGCATTTTGTGAGGAGGAATGTGATCACAGAGGGAGCGATCGTTAAGACAGAGATTGGTTCAGCGAGGGTCACATCAAGACCGGGTCAGGACGGGATAGTTAACGGGGTTCTCGTAGAAGAGAAGAAGTAATCATTTGAAAATCTTGAACGAAATCAAATGTTTTACCTGTTTCGTGGCTTTTGGCTGTACAGCTATTATATCACTTGCGGTTATTATCCCAACCAACTTTCCTTTGTCATCGATCACAGGCAATTTCTTTATTTTGTTCTCCGACATCAATTTTATCGCTTTCCCTACTGGCCTTTTGGGACCGATCGTTATGAGATAGTGGACCATCACCGATTCAACCTTTGTTTTTTTTACATCTCTCACCTTCTCTGAGGCTATTGCGACCAGAACATTCCTTTCTGTTAGTATGCCGATTGGTTTCCCTTTTTTCACAACCACAACACATCCTATGTGATTGTCTGCCATGATCTGCATGGCTTCAAGAAGATTGGTTTCGGTATCAACGGTTATCACGTGTTTGTTCATGATTTTTTCAACTATCATCCGACCCCCATGCCAATTAGATATTGAAATTGACACCTTTTAAATCACATTAAGATGAAAATCGGAGATTTCCAATCAAATAAAATCAGCCTATCTCAACTCTATATCTATCTTCACGTCTTCTGGTATTTGAATACGAACAACCTGGTGGAGCGCCCGCTCGTTAGAGCCGATATCCACGATCCTTTTGTGGATTCTCATCTCCCACCTGTCGTAGGTGGCGTTCCCGTGTCCTGTCCCGTCACCGCATGGGGTTTTTAGGGTTGTTATCTTAAGTTTTTTCGTCGGCAGGGGGATCGGACCGCGTGTCGAAACACCATATTTGTCTGCAATCTCCTTGATCTGCCTACAAATTTCATCGAGCTTTTCGTGGTCCCTTCCAGCGAGCTTAATCCTTGCGTATTCCATAATCATCACATAACATTTAATTTTAAAAATTTTATCGTTTACTTCTTTGTTTGTACCTCCTTGGGCCCTGTGAAGACCTCGGTGGTTTGTGCGGTTCTGTCCTTCTGGGGTCGTAGACGAGCAGATTCCTGTCATAATCCAGGAATTTCTGTTTGAGTTCAGATCCGAAAATCTCAACCAACCCCCTCGCCAAAGCCTGCCTCGCTGCATCGGTCTGACCGAGTATTCCTCCACCTTTCATGTTAACAATGAAATCATATGATTCCCACTCTTTCCCTGTAATGATAAAAGGCTCCTTAAGCCTTAGTTTTAAAACCTCATTCTTGAAATTCTCCAGAAGCTCTCCGTTTATAAGAATTTTCCCTGACCCAGGCCTTATGGAAGCCCTTGCTATCGCCCTTTTCCTCTTACCTGTGGTGAATATCATGACCTTATCTCTCTTTTTCTTCCCCCCAGTTTTCTTCTTCCCAGTGGCCTTCCTTCCCTTCTTCGTTACCTTCTCCTTTTTCTTTGCCATCTAACCACCAAATTTTTTCGAGATATCCTCCAGGTAAACGAACTTGCATTCGAATTTGCCTTTCGCTTTCCCTATAACTTCCGATTCCATATTCACGAATTCCTTCGGAACTGATCTGTGCACCTTCAATCTTTTGTACGCACTCTTCCCCCTTGGTTTGTGGTATGGGAGCATACCTCTCACGATCCTTCTCAATATCCTCTCCGGTTTCTTTGGGTAGAAAGGTCCGTGATACGGATCGCCCCTTTTGATCTTCTCCCCGAAAAATTTTTCAATCGCTTTCGGATTCCCTGTAACTATAGACTTCTCCGCGTTTACAACCACGATCTCCTCCCCACTCAAGAGTCTTTTGGCTACAAAAGATGCTAACCTCCCGGCAACACAGTCCTCAGCGTTTATCACCTTCATCTTATCCCATTATCCTTATGCCTTTCCCTTTCGGGTTCTTTTCATAGAGTTCCTCGATTGATAAGCATTCCCCGCCGGATTTCCCGATCTTCTCTTTCGACTTCCCCGAGAATTTCAGGGCAGCGACGACTATTCGCTTCTTTATCTCCCCGCTTCCGAGCACCACTCCCGGGACAACTATTGTCTCCTTCGGTTTCGCATGTTTCTCGATCCTTGCGAGATTCACCTCGAACCTCTTCCTCCTTGGCCTGTTCAGGCCTTTAGCTACAGCTTTCCAAACATCCGCTTTCTTTTCGATCCCTTCTTTGTAAAGCTTCTCTACCAGGGGCCTTGAAGCCTTTTCCCTTATCTTCATTCCAACACCGATAGGATTATCTTTGTGATTATATATTTAAATATTGTAATTAACCAAGAAACTCGAATTCACAGGTTCTTTATTTTTATCTTATCACCTATTCCCAGTACGATTTCATCCGAAACCCCCGCATTTAACTCGAGAACATATTTAGCCTTTCTGTCCGGCCTTATGAACGGGCATGATTCATCGCAGGGTCGTGTTTCTTTGCTGATGAAAACCACCTCTCCATCCGAATTTATCCATATTATATCCAGAGGGATAATCGTATTCTTCATCCAGAAACCGTATTCGGATTCTTGACCGAAAACAAAGAGCATGCCTTTATCCGGTTCTAATGATTCCCTGAACATCAAACCTTCTGCTCTTTCTTCTGGCGTATCAGCAATCTCGACCATAAAGCATTTATCCTCAAAACATACCATTGTCTCTCCTCCGCCAATGCAGCCGCTCGCAAGAATTACAACCAAAAAGATTCCAGTTAAAATATGTTTTTTCATAACAGTGCTTAGGTTCGTGATTTATTTAAGAATTTTCCCCGTTTCCGCATACCACAAATACAGGTCAAGTTCAGCGAGGTTCAGTCCCAGTTTCCCCGCGATCTTTTTTAAAACGCTTTCAATCTCCAAGTATTTCCCTTTCGTGAGCGTCTTCGGCCTTTTGATTGCGTTGTAGTTCGATAGAATGTCTATTATGTGGAAATCTATGATAGCGAGGTTTTCAAAACCTATATTACGAAGAAAGTGGCTCGCTTCCTTGTATCCCAGACCTTTCACGTTCTCGTCCAACCATTCCCTTAATTTACGTTCATCCTCAAATGATCTGATAGTTTCTTTAAGCGAATCTTTGTGTTTTCTTGCTTCTATGATGTACCCCGTTCTTGGTTTTGGGTATCGATGGCCAAGTTCCTTTAACCTTTTCGCCAACTCCGCTTTTGTAAGGGTTAAAAATCCGTCCCCGATCTCTTCCTGAATTTTAATGCCCCTTTCGGCATTGAAATTCGCAGTCAGGATGCAGAAGCAGAGTTCTTTGAAGATATCCTCATTGGAACCTCTCCCAACTTTCTTGAAATCCATCAGCCTGGAATCAACCTTTTCCCTGAAATCACTTTCTTTCAGATTCCCTATGGTTTCAAGAATTCCTTTCATACGCTCCACGATGATCCTCACAAAATCTTTAGGATTTCCATAAACCATGGACGTTGCAGAATTCTCTCGCCTCGATGTTCTCGGCCTTTATCCCGAACTCAGCCTCGGGGTTTTCGCCTGGCTTTAGGAACTTCCTGTAAACCTCCCCGTCAGCGATTATCTCTACCCACTCAATGTAATGGTTTTCCTCCATCGGGTGCGGGATCGATCCCACTTTCACTTTTATCCCAGAATCCGTTTTTTCAATCACAGGAACGTGCTTCTCCTGGCCTTCATCCTCTGTCTTTTCCTTAAGCAATTCCATGGGCTGACCGCAGCAGACAAGCTGTCCTACTCCTGCATGCAAGACCTCCACGATGTTACCGCACACATTGCATTTGTACACCTGATTTTGTTCTGTCATATCTTACCTCCTTTTTTCACTCTATTTTTTTGAATTGGTTTTTTGGCACACCGCATATCGGGCATGTTTCGGGCGGCTCTCCCCCCACCGTATTTCCGCACATCTGGCAGACATAGTATTCTTTTTCTTCTGCATCCTTCCCTTCATTTAAACTTTTCAATACATCCTCATACATGGTCTGGTGAATCTTTTCCACCTGATTTGCCCAAACAAAAACCTTCTCTGCTTCTGAGTTGCCTTCTTCTTTCGCTTTTTCTATGAACTTCGGGTACATTTCTGTGTTCTCGTATTTCTCGCCTTCTATTGCTGCATGTATGTTATCTTTAGTCGCCTTCACTTCGCTATTAGCCTTTATGTGGTTAAGGGCATGTACTGTTTCAGCTTCCGCGGCAGCCCTGAATAACTTGGCAACATTCTTCATTCCTTCTTCATCTGCCTTCCCTGCGAATGCCAAATATCTTCTGTTTGCCTGGGATTCTCCTGCGAATGCCTTCTTCAGGTTATCATTCGTTTCCATTTCAACACCTCCTATTTCAATCGTTCTTCCGAAAGTTTTAAATGATCTATTTCCACTTCAACAAACGCCTCGAATATCTGTTTAACCCTTGGATTTTCCGATCCCTCAGCCGCTTTTTTGTAGAATTCTATCGCCCTCGTTTCTCTCGCGTGGGATTCTTCCAGGTTTTCTTTATTGTCTGTGTGGCAGGGGTCATCAGCTTTCGGAATGTCGTCAAGCTTCAGGATCTTCCTCCAAACACTCGCATGCTCTGCTTCCACTTTTCCTAACGCCTTGAACAACAGTTTCCCTTCCGCATCGTCCGTTTTTTTAGCGGCGCAGAAGTAAAAGGCAGCGTTGCTTATCTCCACCTGAAGGGCGTGCTCAGCGTTTGCCTTGTCCTTCTCGTCCAGCTCGACATCGAAATTAACGTTCGCCTCTTTCGCTTCCTTTATGTATTTCTTATACGCCCCGCAAAAAGGGCAGTTATCCGGAGCGGATTCCCCTATATACGGATCCCCGCATATCTCACATCTCCAAAGTTTCACCATATTCCCAACCTCCTTAATAATCTAATGTTTTTTAACGAATAAACCACACCAGCATTCCCCTTTCCTTTCCCAGTTTTCCTGTGCCTTGAAATTGCACGGACACATGAGCTTCAAATTCCCCTCTTTCGTTCCGTCTCCCACCCTGCAAGGACAAAGCCTGAGTCCGCATTTCCTTTCGTTCTCCAGTAACCCGTCTATGATCATGTCCACATGATTTTTGTCAGGATTTAGCACGAAGTCCTTTTCCCCTGTAAATTTTTCAAACATCTTTCTCAATTCTTCCTTGTCCATAATCATACCCTTTTTACAATCCCCTACAAATTTTCCAATTCCTTCTCCAGCTTTTCCCTATCGAAACCTATTATCATCTTCCCGTTGATTTCTATCTGAGGTACGCCCATTTGCCCTGATTTTTTGATCATCTCTTTGGCAGCCTCTTGGTCTGTTGAAACATCAACATCCTCGAATTCGATTCCCTTCTCCTTGAGGAATTCCTTCGCCATTTTACAGTATGGACATGTAGGTGTTGAATAAACCTTTACTTTCTTCTCACCTTCCATTTTATCACCCCTTAATATTTTTTAAATAAATTCTACACTTTTTGTAGAATGAATATAACACTGTTATATTTATAAAGATTTGGAAATGGATAGGATTAAATAATCATATAAAAGCGTTCTCCAACGCTTTTGAACACTTGCATTTCCTTTCTTTCGGAATCGAGGGGATCAGCCTTTCCAGTATCTTCTTTACGTTCTCTGTATTCTTTTTCATGGTCTGAATAACATTCTCTGCGGAAACAGCTTCCCCCCTCCTCCAACAATCGTAATCCGTCACGCTCGTGATCGAGAGGTAGCATATCTCCTTCTCCCTCGCCAGTATAACCTCCGGGATCAATGTCATCCCTATTATGTCCGCTTTCATGATCCTCCAGAGATTCGACTCGGCCCTTGTTGAAAATCTCGGGCCTTCTATGCAAAGATAGGTTCCTTTTTTATGAAAACGCATGTTCAAGAGTTTCATCTTCCTGCAAACCATATCTCTCATTTTCTCGCAAAATGGGTCAGCCATTGAGATATGAGCGACCTTAGGGCCGTCATGGAATGTAGGATTTCGGAATTTCGTCATGTCTATGAACTGGTCCGGAATCACGATATCCCCGGGTTTAACCTCCTTTTTCAGAGATCCCACAGCCGCTATGCCAATGATCCTTCCAACACCTAATTTTTTCAGGGCGTATATGTTCGCGTGGGAATTGACTTTATGCGGAGGGATTGAATGCTTTTCCCCGTGCCTGAACAAAAAAGCGACTTTCTTCCCTTTGAAATTCCCTGTCCTAATCCCGCTTGATGGTTTTCCGTAAGGTGTGGATAATTTCATGACTTTAACGTTTTTCAGCATCCCCTCGGAATAGATCCCTGTCCCTCCTATTATCCCTATATCAGCCCTCATAATCATTTAATTTCAAATAATACTTTAAAAATCATACCATTAATTAAATAAAGTGATTTCGATGGTGAAGGACAGGATACTGGTGATGAGCGTAGACCGCGATAACGATTTAGGCCAGAAATTAAAGATAAACGGTCCTGTAATAGGGAAGGAAAAGGTTTTGGATACAGCCATTAAGCTGGGTGTCAAAGACCCCGAGGACAGCGACAGCAATGCGATCTTCGGGGCAGTGAAGGTCTTCGAGGAACTCAAGGACAAGTACAGCTCAGAGGTCGTGGTCCTAACAGGGCATAAAAACAGGGGCATAGATGCGGACAGGGAGATATCTAAACAGCTGAATGAAGTCCTCGGCAAAAAACCGAGCGATTTCGTCGTTCTTGTTACTGACGGAGCGGATGATGAGCACGTCATCCCCATAATCCAATCTTACATACCCATACTCTCTGTGAGGAGAATCGTTGTGAGGCAGTCGGAAAGGCTTGAATCGAGCTACTACAAGATAAAGGATTTCATAAAGGAAACCCTTGAAAACCCTAAATTCGCAAGGCTCGTTTTCGGACTGCCCGCTATAGCTCTTCTGCTCTACGCTATGTTTGGAGACACGGGATGGAGGATTATATTAGGCGTGGTTGGGGCGTATCTGTTCATAAGGGGATTCAAACTCGAGGATTACATACTCGGGGGATTCAATGAACTAAAGGAATCGTTCACAGGACGAAGGCTTGCCTTCTTCATGTACGTAGTGGCGATAGCCGTGGCAGCTCTCGCTATATACAGAGGTTATAATTCCATTGCGGATTTCATAAACCTAGGTTTTTTTGAAGCAACCGCAGCCTTCCTCGTGTCGTCCGTCTACTTTTTCTGGATTTCTTTAACGGTCGCTTGGCTTGGAAGGAGTATGAGCCTCAAGGAGAGGAAGACCTCAAGAATAGCTTCTCTCCCTTTGTTCGGTTTAGCCGCCACCCTCGTAATTTACAACGCCTCGGAATTGATTTTGAACCCGGAAATTTCGACGTTCAACTTCATAGTCTCGATAGCACTGGGTTTCGTCCTGGCATTCATGGCAATAGCTATAGAAACAAGTGATTAGCTTTCTTTCTCTGGTAACTCCTTTTCTTTCCCCATTTCGGTTTCGTACTTTTTAACCCCCTCTAACCCCTTCTCTTCAGCCCCCTCCCCGGTTCCCCCCTCGGGTTTCCCGGGTTCGCTCTTTTCAACCTCAATTTTTTCACTCTTCTCCGCTTCTATCCCCTCGGGGATTTTAAAATCAACCGACAGGGACGTGAGGATAAGGCCCCATTTCTCGAACGAATTTTTCATGTCAGATTCCATATCTCCCCTCGCTTTCTCCCTGAAATCTTCCCTGAGAAATTCCTTCGCGGGATTTTTCTCTAATTCAGGAAGGCTCCTTTTGTAAATGACATCCGAAATAGTTTCATCCCATACATCCTGGAGAGAGAGCCTTTTCTTTTCTCCCATGAGGTTTTTCGAAAAACGGTCAGAATGGAATATCCTGAATTTGATAACCAATTTGATATCGATCTTCTTCTCATCCGCAAGCCATACGTTCTTTATTTCGTTTTCAAGCGTTTTTTCCGATTTATCCACCAAAATGATGTTTGTCAAATCGCCTGCAAAACTGCTTATAGCGAATTTCCCGGGTCCCCTCTCCCTGTATATTTCCTTTCCCCTCTCAACAACAACAAATTCATTGTCCTTCGCTAGGAATTCTTTTGTCAAAAAGCCCGGAATTTCCTCCTTTTTGAACCTCTCCGCTATGGTATTCGCTTCCCTCTCCCACTCCATCGCCATATTAGATATTTTTTAAAAAGCTTAAAAAAGGCAAATCAATATAAATATTACCTATAGAACTTATAACCAAGGTGCTGAGATGATAAAACAGACAGAAGCCGATAAATTGATAGAAAGGGTTTCAAAGGAACTGGAGAAGATGGAGGATATCAAACCACCTGAATGGGCGAGATTCGTTAAGACAGGGGTTTGTAAAGAAAGACCTCCTTCCCAGAAGAACTGGTGGTACATAAGATCAGCTTCCATCCTTCGAAAGCTTTCCATAGGCAAACCAATCGGCGTGTCGAGGATCAAGAGGGTTTATGGGGGGAGGAAGAGGAGAGGGCACAAACCTGGACACAAATACCCCGCATCTGGATCAATAATCCGCGAAATATTCCAGCAGCTTGAGAAGGCAGGGTTCGTGAAGACGGAAAAGGGAAGGGGAAGGATGATCACCGCGAAGGGGAAGCTCTTCTTAAAGGAGATCGCGAAAAGTGTTGAGAAATAACTAAAATGTGATTTTTATGGTTGAATACATAGATCCCAGCCAGCTGCAACAGATGCAACAAATGCAGCAGATAGAGGCAATGAAGAAGAAGATACTTGGGAATATCCTTTCAAAAGAAGCATTCGAAAGGTTAGGCAGGGTTCGTTTCGCGAATCCGGAGCTCGCCGCCCAGGCAGAGCTTTATTTAATCCAGATACACCAGTCAGGTAAGCTTAAAGAGAACGTCACGGATGAGCAGATGAAGGAGATCCTTAAACTCCTTTCGGAAAAAAAGGACTTCAGGATAAAGAAAAAGTAAAGGTTGATGTTTATGAGCAGGAATAAATCAGGAGGTAAGAAATCGAGGTTGTCCGCAAAGGGGAAGCTTAGATCGGCTCCCCGCTGGGCGGATATAAAGAAGTTCGGCCTGAAAAGGGCGAGAACAAAGAGAATCCGCGTGCGAACGAAGAACTGGAGGAGAGGAAAGAAGCTGAATGTTTAGGTGATCATGGATGGCGGAAAACAAAGGAATAGAAAGGATTTACACGATCCCTCTGAGAAGGGACTGGCTGAAGGAGCCGAGATCGACAAGAAGCAGCCGTGCTATTAGGAAGATAAAGGATTTCGTCAGGAAACACACGAAAGCAAAAGAGATAAAGGTTTCGAAGGGTGTCAATGAATACATATTTTCCAGAGGTTTCAAAAAGCCTCCAGGGAAGATAAAGGTTGAAGTGAAGGGGGATTTCGCGAAGGTTAATGTTAAACTCCCGGGAGAGGTTATAATCGAAAAAAAGGAAAAGAAAAAGGGCATAGCAGGCCTTAAGCAAAGGCTAACCGGGAAGACCGGAGAGGAAAAAGAGAAGCCCGAGGAGAAGGAAGAGGAAGCCCCAAAGGAAGAACCTAAAAGTGAAGAAAAGAAGGAACCCGAGAAGGAAGAGAAGAAGTAAACGAATTCTGAGATTTAATAAATGGCCGTTAATATAATTATATGAAAATCGCGAAGCTCAATTTCAAGAAGGATCCGAACATAGGGCTGTTCTCGTTCGCAACGGACAAATTCTGTTTGGTCAATCGGTTCGTTCGAAAGAAGGATACGAACCTGATCAAGAACGTTCTAAAAGTTCCAGTTTACCAAACGAGCGTGCTCGGGACAGGGTTGATAGGAATTTTCACAGCAGGGAATTCGCAGGGGATCGTGATCTCCGACAGGATATACAATGAGGAGATCGAGGAGATGCAGAGGAATTTCGATGTCCTGGTTTTGGAAACGAAACACACGGCCTTCGGGAACCTTATCCTTTCGAATGACAAGGGATGCATAGTTTCAAATGACCTTGAAAAACACAGGAAAGACATCCGAAACTTTCTGGGGGTTGAGACAAGGGTCGGAACGATTGGAGGGATGGATCTGGTCGGATCACTGGCGATATGCAACTCAAACGGTTGCCTGGTTCACAAATGGATAACCGAGAAGGAGAGGAAGTTTATAGAGAAAATCCTGGGGGTCACGGTTTCTCCAGGATCGGTGAATTTCGGAAACCCCTGGATAAAATCGGGGATGATAGTCAATTCTAACGGTTTCCTGTCAGGGGACCAGACAAGCGGCCCGGAACTAGGTCTTGCTTCTGAAACATTCGGTTTTGTTTGAAATTATTTACCCGGACATTCTCTTTCAATTGATTTGCCTATCCCTTTGTTTCCGTATGCCTTGTCAAAATGCTCGCAGAATTCTTTAGCAAGCTTTTTTGCCCGCTCATCATACGCCTTTTTGTCTTTCCACGTGTTCCTGGGGTTGAGTATTTCGGGTGGGACTCCCGGACAACTTTTAGGGACCATTATGTGGAAGGTTTCATTCTCCCCGTATTCCACCCCTTCAAGTTCCCCTTCCAGCACGGCGTGCACCATCTTCCTCGTTAGATCTATATCCATTCTTTTCCCGATTCCGTACGGTCCGCCGCTCCACCCTGTGTTGATGAGGTAGACGTTTGTTTTGTGTTTTTTAAGTTTCTCCCCGAGCATCCTTGCGTAAACATCAGGATTCCTCGGCATGAATGGTTCCCCGAAGAATCGGGAAAACGCGGTTTTTGGCTCTATTATCCCTGTTTCTGTCCCTGCCAGCTTGCTCGTGTACCCTATCAAAAACCATAGCATTGCCTGCTCCTCTGTCAGTCTGGACACCGGCGGCAGAACGCCGTTAGCATCCGCTGTCAGGAAGAGGATGGTTTTCGGATGGCCTCCAATTGAGGATTCTTTTACGTTGCTCAAGTAGGTCAGAGGGTATGAACCCCTTGAATTCGGCGTGAACTTGTCATCATAGAAATCGAAATTCCCGTCCGGATGCATCACCGCGTTTTCAACTATAGCCCCGTGTTTTTTGTAATCATCCTTGTGTATGATAGCGTTGTATATCTCCGGCTCTTTCTTCGGGTCAAGGTTAATCAGTTTCGCGTAACAACCGTATTCGAAATTCGCTATCCCTCTTTCGCTCCAACCGTGTTCATCATCTCCGTAAAGCGCCCGCCTGGGATCAGCGGAGAGCGTTGTCTTCCCCGTCCCGGAAAGCCCGAGGAGCAAAGCGACATCCCCCCCTTCACCTTCATTCGCGGAGCAGTGTATGGGGAGGATCCCCTCTCCGGGAATCAGGTAATTCATCACGGTGAACATGAGCTTCTTAACGCTCCCGCAGTATGCAGACCCGTAAACTATCCCTATCCTATTGTCAAAATCCATCGCTATGACCATATCCGAGGTCCTTCCGTCCACTTTCCTTAACCTCCCCTCGTATTTTTTAGGATCAACCTTATCATACGGCAAAGCGATCAAGACAAATCCCTTGTTTGAGAAAACGCTCTTTCCCATGTCTTTAGGAACGGGCCTGAACATGTTGTACGTGAATAACGCTGTTAACGCCCTGCTCGTCACCACTTTCACAGGCAGAGCGTAGGAAACATCAGCTCCCAGAACCCTCTCCGTTACGTAAACACTTCCCTTACCTTCAAGCGTTCGCAACGCATCCCCTAGGACCATTTCGAAGGTTTCGGGATCTATAGGGTTGTTGTTAGGGGAGTCCCAGTCGATGTTCGAAGCAGATTCCTTGCGTTTCACAATATAAGTATCTGCAGGCCTCCTCCCGGTTGATTCGGGCAGTGTCCGTGTCGCTAACGCCCCATTCTTAGAAACCACAGCTTCCTTGTTTTTAACGGAATCCTCTATCAAGCCCTCTCTTTCAGGATTCCTTCTCACACCCTTGTGCTTTTTCAGAATAGTTTCCAGTTCTTTCCCCAGATCCGTTTCTATCACCCACTCTTTATAAGGGTTTATTTATATCCTGTTTCGGCTTTATAAGTTTTTGATCCCGCGGAATACTCGCTTTTCGTGACGTAAACGTTATCTGAAATCTGTATTTCAGGGGTTGGTGAATATTTCTCCCCCTCCCCCCTTTCCTCGAAAACACCTTCGCCCGTGATAATCGTTACAAGCGCGACTTCGCTGTGGTCTATAACCTTTTCCTTGGAAGGCTCCCCTCCTGTTTTGAAACTCCATATCACTTTTCCCGTTTCCGGATCAAGCCTGTAGAAATAACAGTTCCAGGATCCTGTCACGAGTTTCCCTTCCCTGATCTGCGGCCCTATCCAGCATGGACCATTAGTAACGAATTTCCACAAGACCTTCCCTTCTTTGTTGACGCACATCAAAACCCCTCTTTCATAACCGTCCTCGCCGCCACCAAAATATATCTTATCTTTGTGAACGCAGACATGCGATGTGTGAGGATGATATCCTAACTTTATCAACCATAACTCTTTCCCGTTAGAGATATCCACTGCATGAAACCCGTCCTTCGCTCCAAAATACAGTACGCCATTGTGAATCGCTCCCGAAGTCATTATGCCTCTTCCTGTGCGGGCCCTCCATATTTCTTTACCCGTGTGCCTGTTCAGGCAATACATGTTAAAATCCCATGACCCGAAAAATATCTTATCCCCCTTCATGTTCACGGGGCCGAAATTACCGACAGCTCCTCCTGTCCTGAACCTCCATATTTCATTCCCCCTTTCCAAATCTATGCAATAAATACAGCCGTCATATCCCCCTATGTACACGTTCCCGTCCGCTATGGCCGGCATTGATATTATCTCACCCCCAGTCCTGAACCTCCATATTTCATTCCCTTCGAGATCAAGGCAGTACACGTACGAATCCCTTGAACCGAAAACTATCTTACCATCTGAGCGGGCTACCCCGGAAACCACCTTCCCGCCTGTCTTGAACTTCCATACCAATTCCCCCTTTCTCTTCTCCAATGCGTACAAATAGCCGTCATATGAACCAAAAAACACGATATTCCCTGCAATGACGGGAGAATAATTGCCTGCGCAATCACCGGCTTTGAATTTCCATATTTCCTTCCCCGTTTCAACATCAAGTGCGTAGAGGTAGTAGTTGTCACATCCGAAGTAAACTATCCCTTCATCTATCTCCGGAAGGCACGCAACCGTCCCCCCGTACCCGTGATCCCAGCTGAGGGAATACATTTTCTGAACCCCGAAATCGGATATTTCAAGGTCAAACTCCCTTTCAA
>JAZGEG010000010.1:0-29548 GCA_036478655.1 Candidatus Aenigmatarchaeota archaeon
TCCTAATCGTCCTCTTCTGGAGATATATCATTTGAATGAGGGATTATGGGAAAAAATCCAATTAAATAGACCAATTGGGGGATTCCAAGACTGCATAAATGGAACTGTAAGAGGGAATTACATTACCTGGTGCGATGTTGTGGCTTGTTCGCCTGGAATTGTTAATTATCCATCTGAATACGAATGGGACATGAAAGTTTTCGAGATAAAAGAAGGTTTATGCGAAAACGAAACATATACTTATCATGAAAAAGTTGATGTGTCCCCGGGGACATACAAAGCAAAATACGGGATGGCAGAAGCGGTTTTTAACATTCAATGATCTCTTTCTCGGTTATTATCTTGTGTATGCGGACGTCCTTCCCGTCCGTGGGTATGTGGTTGACGATCTGGAGGTCATAGGCCAGAGCGATCAGAGGGATGTTCTTTTTCAAGGTTTTCAGGAACCTGTCGTAGAAGCCCATCCCGTACCCGACCCTGTTCCCCTTCTTGTCAAAAGCGATCCCAGGGATCACGACGAGGTCGATCTTGTCCAGGGGGAAATCCTTTGGTTTTTTCGGCTCTGGTATGCCGAACGCCCCCGGCTCGAGTTCATCGAGGTTGTTTATCTCGGATATCAGGAGGGTTTTTTCCTTGAGATTCGCGAAGGGGACGAGTATTCGTTTTCCCTTTTCGAGGGATTCCGATATCATCTTGTCCGTCCTTACCTCACCCCTTACAGAGACGTAGAAAAGGATTATCTTGGCTTTCTTGAATTCAGGGAGCGAGAACATCTTGCCCTTTATTGCACAGTCCTTGCAGAACCTGTCTTCTCCTTTATGATTCTCCCTGGCCGAGAGGATTTTCTTTCGTATGAGGTGTTTCATGTATAGAATATAGATTTTTGGATTAAAAAATTCACCTCAACAGCAAAGATTTTTATTCTTTAGGTTCATATTTATTCTATTGATATTTTTGTGCTCGTTAAAGGGGGGTGTGTTTGATGGAAAAAGAAGTTAAGGTTGATGTGGAGTTGGCGAAAAATTTGGGACTTACGGAAGAGGAGTTTGATAAAATAAAGGAATTGCTCGGGAGAGAACCGAATTTCACCGAACTGGGGGTCTTCTCGGCCATGTGGTCTGAGCATTGCAGCTATAAAAATTCACGCAGGCTGTTTACACAGTTTCCCACCAAAGGCAAACAGGTATTGGTGGGCGCGGGGGAAGAAAATTCTGGAATCATTGATATAGGAGACGGTCTCGGGGTTGCCTTTAAGATAGAATCGCACAACCACCCCTCAGCAGTGGAACCTTTTGAGGCCTCAGCCACGGGCATCGGCGGATGCTTAAGGGACATATTTACAACAGGGGCAAGGCCTGTCGCTGGTCTGGCTGCATTGAGGTTTGGAAGTCTGGATAACGAAAGGGTTAAGTTCCTGTTTAAAGAGGTCATCAGGGGGTTGGCTCATTACGCCAATACAGCGGAGGTTAATGCGGTTGGCGGGGATGTCTATTTTGACGAGAGTTATGAAGGCAATCCCTTGGTTAACGCCTTTGTTGTGGGTATAGTAAAACATGATAATATTGTCAGGGGAGCTGCGTACGGGGTGGGAAATCCCGTATATTACATAGGAAGGGATACGGGCAGAGACGGTGTAGGAGGAGCGAGCTTTGCTTCCAAGGAAATCACCGAGGAGTCTGATTCTGAGAAGGGAGCAGTTGCCATAGGCGATCCAGAGCTAGGGAAACGTTTAAGAGAGGCTTGTGTGGAGTTGATAGAAAAGGGGCTTGTCGTGGGGATGCAGGATATGGGAGCGGCAGGACTTACATGCTCTTCCTGCGAAACGGCTTCAAGAAGCGAGACGGGCATTGAGATAGACGTTAGCTTAGTTCCCCAGTGCGAAAAGGGGATGACACCTTATGAAATCCTCTTGTCCGAATCTCAGGAGAGGATGCTCGCCATCCTAAAGGAGGGTGAGGAAGAAGAGGCACTGGATATTCTGAAGAAGTGGGATGTCAATGCGGTAAAGATCGGAAAGGTAACAGATGATAAGATAATGAGGGTCAAGGAAGCGGGCGTGGTGGTTTGCGAGGTCCCCGCAGAAGCCCTGACGAAAAAGGCGCCCCTGTATGAGAGGGAATCTGCCGAACCTGCCTACTTGAAGGAAACGCAAAAGCTGAACCGCGAATCTTTGAAAGAACCGGACGACTTCAATGAAGTCTTACTACAATTACTTAACTCCCCTACTATTGCCAGCAAAGAATCGGAATATAAAAAATTCACTGCTCTGGACAAAGACGAAGTTAAAGTGGGTGCAGGCTCAGACGCGGCTGTGGTTAAAGTTAAAGGAACCAACAAGGCCTTGGTAATAAGCGTGGATTGCAACGGCAGGTATTGCTATCTGAATCCCCACCATGGAGCGATGATGACAGTAGCCGAGGCGGCGAGAAATATAGTTTGCGCCGGCGGAAGACCGCTTGCAATTACGGACGGTTTAAATTTTGGAAACCCGATGAAGCCTGAAAACTACTGGCAGTTTGAAAAGTGCATAGAAGGGCTTTCCAAGGCATGCACCGTCTTAAAGACGCCAGTTATCAGCGGAAACGTAAGCTTCTATAATGAAAACCCCAAGGGGGCGGTAGACCCAAGCCCGATAGTGGGCATGGTAGGGCTGATAGAAGATGCGGATAAATACGTTACCCAGGATTTTAAGAGCGAAGGCGATTTAATAGTCCTTTTGGGTGAGAACAAAGCCGATCTCTCAGGCAGCGAATACCTATACTTGGTGCACAACCAAAAAAAGGGCAATCCCCAGATAGATATGGACATGGAAAAAGCGGTTCAGGAAGCATGCCTTGAAGCGATCGGATCAGGTATTATCAATTCCGCCCATGATTGTTCTGAGGGGGGATTGGCAGTGACGCTGGCTGAATCATGTATTTCAAACGCAAGCCAGATGTTGGGTGCGGTGATAAAACTGGACAGCCTGAAAAGCAACGATATAAGGCTGGATGAGATTCTGTTTGGTGAATCCCCTTCGAGGATAATGGTTTCTCTGAACAAGGATAACCTAAGCGCTTTAGAGGAGATAGCAAAGAAACATTCCATCCCTTATTGCATTTTGGGTGAAGTCAGCGGTGAAAAGCTCGTAATTCAATGCAAAGAAAAAACGATAACAGACCTTCCCTTGACGAGGCTAAGCGATACTTGGAGGGAGGCGATTCCCTCTAGACTAGGGAAATAGGGCAAAGCGCTGCGGAGCACGCGAAGAAGAGGTTTTGATTCTGTTTCCGGACATGCAAGCTTTTAAATAGCAAGTTGAAAGATAAAGGACATATAATAGAATAAATCATAAAAAAAGGAGTTAATTGGTATGGCGTTTAGAGAAAGGCACTCCGATAGAAGAGAAGGCAGGAGAGACTTCGGGCCCAGAGAGATGCACAAGGCAGTCTGTGCTGATTGTGGTCAAGAATGTGAAGTTCCGTTCAAACCCACAGAGGGTAGGCCAGTCTTTTGTAGAGAGTGCTTTGCCAAGAAGAGAAGAGAGTAGATTTGCAGTACATCGAGAATCGATAATTCTGTAGATACACTTAAGATCGGTCTTAGTTGCAGGTATGCCGTTTCTTCTAAAGGGGGGGACAAATTTTATAAAACACCTAACGATAGAATAGGTATGAAAGTTCTCATCATATGTGGTAGCGAATCCGATCTCGAGGTCGCAAGGAAGGCAGAGGACGTTTTGAAGGACAACAAGATTCCTTTCGAAATCCACATCTCCTCCGCTCACAGGGATCCCGGGGGAACGGAGAAGCTCGTCAAGCACGCGGATGCGGATGTGATAATAGCTGTGGCGGGTTTATCCGCGGCACTGCCCGGGTTCATCGCCTCGCACACGGACAAGCCCGTTATCGGCGTGCCTGTGAATGTCAAGCTTGACGGCCTGGACTCTCTGCTTTCGGTCATGCAGATGCCAAGCGGGGTTCCGGTCGCGACCGTGGGGATAGACAACGCGAAGAATGCGGCGCACCTAGCGATCAGGATTCTCAAGCTCAAGAAAGGTGAGTGAATGGGAATTACATACAAGGACGCGGGCGTTGATATAGATGCGGGAAAAGAAGCTGTTGACAGGATAAAGGATTACGTGAAGCGCACGTTCAACTCAAGCGTTGTTCTCGGCGTAGGTAGCTTTGGCGGAGCGATAAACACGGAAAGGATAAAGGGCATGAAAGAGCCTGTTCTTGTCGCGAGCATAGACGGCGTGGGAACGAAGCTGAAGGTCGCTTCTGCTATGGGCAAATGGGATACTGTCGGAAAGGACATAGTAAATCACTCTGCAAACGATGTACTCGCGGTTGGAGCGGAACCATTTTATTTTCTTGATTACATAGCCACTGAAAAGATGAAGCCGGAGATAGTTGAACAGATCTTGAAGGGAATGTCAGAGGCGTGTTCAGAACTCGGGATGCCCCTCATAGGAGGAGAGATCGCCGAGATGCCCGGGGTGTATGTGAAAGGAGAGCATGACATAGTTGGTTGTATAAACGGGATAGTTGAAAAGAGGATGGTGATCGATGGTTCCGGGATAAAGGAGAACGACGCCTTGATAGGGCTGCATTCAACCGGCCTTCATACAAACGGCTTTTCCCTTGCAAGGAAGGTCCTCCTCTCGAAATACAACGTTAAGGATTTTGTTGAAGAGATAGGGATGACCGTGGGCGAGGCGCTTCTTACACCTCACAAAGCATACGTGAACGAAGTGAGGGAACTCAGGAAGGATTCCGAAATCCGCGGGATCGCGCACATAACAGGAGGGGGCCTGGTTGAAAACGTTCCAAGGATAATCCCCCATGGCCTTGGTGTCGAAATTAACAAGAAAGAGATTCCGGTTCTGCCAATTTTCAGGCTCATACAGAAAGAAGGCGACGTCCCCGAGGAAGACATGTGGAGGACCTTCAACATGGGCATAGGGCTGGTTTTGGTTTTGCCTGGGGAACAGGCGGAAAAAGCGGTCACTAAACTTAAATCCCTGGGAGCGGACGCTTCCCTGATAGGGAAAGTGGTTAAAGGAAGCGGGGTGAAGTTCAATGGATGATGATGCTATAAGTAAACAGCTCGAAAACACCCTGGAGAAAACGGACTTCCCTGAACTCGGGAGCAAATACGAGGGGAAGGTAAGGGATAACTACACGCAGGAGGACAAAAGGATTATAATAACCACCGATAGGATTTCTGCCTTTGACAGGGTTCTGGGGACGATCCCCTTCAAGGGACAGGTCCTGAGCCAGCTGGCTTCTTTCTGGTTCGATAAAACAAAACATCTCGTTAGGAATCACATGATCGATTCACCCGACCCGAACGTCATGGTGGTGAGTGAATGCAAGCCCATTCCCGTGGAGATGGTGGTCAGAGGCTACATAACGGGCGTCACTAAAACATCAGCATGGTACAACTATTCCAAGGGCGTGAGGAATTTCTGCGGGGTCCGCTTGCCCGAAGGGCTGAAAAAGGACCAGAAATTCGATAGCCCGATAATCACACCGACCACGAAGGCTGAGCACGGTGAGCACGACAGGTCGATATCCCCCGAAGAAATCATTTCAGAAGGCATCCTTTCAAAGGAAATGTGGGAAAAACTCAAGGAAATAAGCTTCAAGCTCTTCGGCTTTGGAGTGGAGTGGGCGAAGAAGAACGGCCTGATACTCGTGGACACCAAGTACGAGTTCGGCCTTATAGGTGATGAAATAGTTCTAATGGATGAGATACACACGCCCGACTCCTCGAGGTTCTGGTTCGCGGACGCGTATCAGGAACTCTTCAAAAAAGGTGAGGAGCAGAGGAAGCTCGACAAGGAATACGTGAGGACATGGCTGGCTGAACAGGGTTTCATAGGTGACGGAACCCCTCCAAGACTCACGGATGAAGTGCGAACGGAAGCCGCTAAGAGGTACATACGGGCATACGAGATCATAACAGGGGAGAAGTTCATGGTTGTTGAAAAACCCGTTACTGAGAGGATAAAGGAAAACCTAAGGGTAAAAGGATATCTGAAAGGAGGATGATGTTATGGCGATACACCCGATCGAGTACCGGTATTATTCGGATGATATGAAGAAGGTTTTTGATGAGGAGACGAAATTGCAGACATGGCTTGATGTTGAGTCTGCGCTGGCGAAAGCCCAAGCGAAGCTCGGGAACATCCCGAGGAAGGCTGCCGTAAAGATCGTGAAGAAGGCAAACATAAAATACGTCAAGCTGAAAAGGGTTAAACAGATAGACAAACAGATACACCACGACCTCATGGCGATGGTGAAAGCTCTGACAGAAGTTTGCGGCAGCGATGGTAAATACGTTCATTACGGTTCGACCTCTTACGACATTGAAGACACAGCACTCGCCCTCCAGCTGAAGGGGGCAATCGAAATCATCGAGAAGGACTTGAAAGCGCTGAAAAAGGTCCTGGTTGGCCTGACAAAGAGATACAAGAAAGTGGTATGTATCGGGAGGACGCACGGCCAGCACGCGGTCCCGACAACGTACGGCCTGAAATTCGCAAACTGGCTGTGCGAAGTCCAGAGGGGCACTGACCGCCTGGAACAGGTGAAAAAGCGAATTCTTGTCGGGAAGATGACAGGAGCTGTAGGGACGCAGGCGACATTCGGGAAGAACGCGAGGGAATTGCAGAGACTTGTCATGAAAGACCTCGGACTGGAATCTGTCATGGTCTCCACCCAGGTTGTCCAGAGGGACAGGCATGCGGAACTCGTTTTCGCTCTTGCCCTAATAGGCTCGACCATGGAGAAGATCGCCAAGGAGATAAGAAACCTCCAGAGAACGGAGATAGCGGAGGTTCTGGAGAAGTTCGGGGAGAAGCAGGTCGGGAGCTCGACCATGCCGCACAAGAGGAACCCATGGAAATCAGAAAACGTCTGCTCGCTCGCCAGGGTCCTGAAATCGCACGTTTCCATAGCCCTCGATAACAACCCGCTCGAGCACGAGAGGGACCTCACTAATTCCGCTAACGAGAGGATAATCTTCCCTGAGAGTTTCATGCTCCTTGACTTCATGCTGAGGAGGCTGACAGGGATTCTTGAGAACCTCGAGCTCCACCCGGAGAACATAAGGAGGAACCTCGACCTGACCAAAGGCCTTGTGATGAGCGAACACTTCATGATAGGCATGGTGAAGAAAGGGATCGGGAGGCAGGATGCGCACGAGATCCTCCGGACATCAGCGATGGAATCTTACAGGAAGAACGTCCCCCTGAAACAGATACTCATGAAGAACCCGGTCGTTAAAAAGAGGTTCACGAAAAGGGAGATGAGCCATTACCTCGACCCTAAAAACTATATCGGCACCGCGATCCAGCAGGTGGACAGCGTTCTGAGGGCGGTCAGGTAAAAGTCATAAGCGACAGAGAAAGTTTTCGTGGAATGTGCCATCATAGATCCACATTCCCTTCCCCCGGCATGTTTTGAGGTTTTAGGGCGCTTGGCTCTTTTTCTGGGAATTCTTGTCGCTTGTAATGTTCTTCTAATTTTTCAAGGGCACTGTGACGGATTTGATTTGCCCTTTGTCTTGATAGCTCCATTATTTTTCCAATTTTTTCTAGCACATAATCATGAAAATGATAAAGTTCTATAGCTCCTTTTTCTCTTTCATCTGTTAAAGTAGAAAGGGCCTCCAGAACCATTTTCTTGGATTCCTTCGAAATGTACAGTTCTTCCGGATCTTTAGGTTCTTCCATTAATGATGCCTTGATACCGTTTTTTACTAATATCGGTTCATATGATTCTTGGTCCTTAACTGAGAATCCTGTTTCATGCGCGTCCGTACCGAATAAATCTCCAACTTCTTCCAGAGAAAGTTCTATTGAATGTTCTCCTCCATTCAAGAAACCTTCATATCCTTCCCGGGACATTTTGGGTATCAGGCAGTATGGTTTGGTTTCACCAGGATCCTTTATTTCCCCTTCAAGTTCAAAAATATTTACTGGTTCACTATCCAGAGATTCTATCTTAATTAGATTTATAATTTCAAAAATTTTTTCAACTTTTTTTCTTGCTGATCTAATTAATTTTCCACCTGTCCCTTTAATTTCAATCGTTTCAGTAATTTCTTCTATATTTGGATCATGCTCAAGTTTATGGAATAGGTATTTGCATGACTTTTCTAGTCTTGTAACACGAGACAGAAGTTTTTGGGGGATATGGACAATTAATCCATTCTCATTTGTTTCATCGATAGCTTTTCTAATCCGCTGTCTTGCGTAAGAACCTAATTTTACTCCTATATCCGGGTCAAAATTTTCCAAACCTGCAATCGATCCTACTGCACCCCCCTGCTTAAGATCATCAAGTTCTGGTGTTATGAATTCACCCATTCCGCAGTAATCATATCGCCTTCCGGAAAATAACTTATGAACACCCTCAGCTATACTATCTGCAAGACCCTGTAGGTCTATTAACATGGCTTTCCGAATTTGTTCTTCAGAGAGTCCAGCATCTTTTCTTACCTCTCTTATATTATAATTAAATCTTTGCAAAGCCCATCCGTATATTCTTGATATTTCATTGCGACTTGATTCAGGATTTTGTTTCACGTAAGCCAAAAGTTCTTTATGCCTCCCATTCCAATATTCATTACCATATTTCGGCATTTTATCACTTTTTAATTACAAATTGATAATAAAATCTATATTTATAAATAAACCAGGCTCACTCGAATACCCGGACGCTCACGTTTCTCGTTCTCGGTCCGTCAAGCTCCACAAAGAACAGGTTCTGCCATGTCCCGAGGTTAAGGGATGAATTCTCGATCGGAAGGACAAGATAGGGCTTTATTATCGAGGATATTATGTGGGCGTTCGCGTTCCCTTCCCCCAGCCTGTTGTGTTCGTATTTCCCCTCCCTGGGGATGAGCCTCAGGATGGTTTTCCTGAAATCCTCCAGGAATCCGCTCTCCTTCTCGTTCATTATCAGGCACGCGGTCGTGTGCGGGGTGAAAACAAAACACACCCCGTCCTTGGCCTTCGATCCCCTCACTGCCTCCTCAACTTTATCCGTTATTTCAAAGAGATCAAAAGTCCCGCTGGTCTGGATCGAGAAGGTTTTTGAAAGCATGATATTTATAACGAATTTAAGTAATATATCTATCTGATTGTTATGAAAGACGGGTGGAAGTTCTTTATCGGTCTTGGCGCGGGCGTTGGGGTTGTTGTGATAGTGATGATGCTCTTGCTGCTGTCCTCAGGGATCAGTTTCGGGAACAAGATCGCGGTCATAAACATCCGCGGAACAATCACCTCGAGCCCTTCTTTCCTGATCGAGAGCATAACCCCTGATGACCTTTTTTCCCTTATAAAAAAGGCCGAGGATGACCCGAGTGTGAAGGGGATTCTCTTCGAGATAAACTCGCCCGGCGGGTCTGTTGTAGCCTCGAGGGAAATCGCATATGCGGTCAAAAACATGGAGAAGCCCACATTATGCTGGATGGGTGATATCGCTGCGAGCGGGGCGTACTGGGTCGCTTCCTCATGCGATTACATTATGTCGGACCCGCTGAGCCTGACCGGATCGATAGGCGTCACGGCCTCTTATCTCGAGTTTTCGAAACTGTTTGAGAAATACGGGGTCACATACGAGCAGATAACCTCAGGGGAGCGGAAAGATATCGGAAGCCCTTTCCGGAACCTCACGGAAGAGGAGAGGGAGAAAATCGAATACCTAACATCCGAAATATTCGATTACTTCCTGAGGGATATAGTAGCTAACAGGGGTCTCACAGAAACGCAGGTCGAGCAGATAACCTCAGGTGACATCTTCCTCGGGAAGGATGCGATCGGGCTTGGACTGATCGATTCAGTGGGGACGATCCAGGACGCGAAAGAAAAGGCAGAGGAGATGGCCGGGACCGAACAGGCGGATTTCGTGACCCTGAAGAAGAAGGGAATTGGCCTTTTTGATCTGTTGGGGATGCTGTAGAACCGATGGAATATAACAGTGTTATATTTATCTACTTGTGCGCGAAGTAAACCACAACTTCCTTCCGGTTATTCGAATCAACCCTTCCGAACCCGATCCTCTCCATCTGGATGAGCGTGTTGGGTTTCAAAGTCGCTAGTTCCGGTTCCCCGATACCTTCAAGCTTTCCATCCTTTCTCGCTATCCTGACCTTCACATTCGGCTCGCTCACCCACTGTATCTTGGGCATCTCCTTTATGAGCAGATCATCCGTGAACCTGGGCTTCCTTCCGAGGGTTATGTTGTATAATCCTTTCAAACGGATGAGCTTGCCGTTTAGTTCTTTATAATCCTCTTTCGAAATATAGATCTTCGAATGGTTCAGGGAAATTTTCTTCTTTCCTCTGTCCGCGTGGTCAGGATGCAGGGGTTCGAAAACTTCGCGCTTCACGGGGGCGGAACCTATCGAGAGCTTGACTGGATCTATCACAACCATGTAGCGGTTCGCTGTGGAGTCTATTATCTTCCTGTTCTGCGTGTCGAGGTTTTCCCAGCTCAGCTCGATATCATTCTTGCTCAGTCCGCACTGCATGGCAAGCGTCTTTATGGCCTCCGGCTGGAAGCCCCTTCTCAGGAGCGAGCGTATCGTAGGGAGACGGGGGTCGTCCCAACCTGACACCTTTCCTTCGGAAATCATCTCTTTGATGTCCCTCGTGTGGATCTTCTCCTCAGGGAAGCGGATCATCCCGAAGTTTATCACATCCGGGAATTCCCATTTGAAAACGTCCGCTATTGATTTCTGAACAGCGGTGTTGTGCTCGTGCTCCTTCCCGCGTAAGACGTGAGTGATCTTCAAATCATGGTCATCAACAGCGCAGGCGAAGTTGTACAGAGGCCAGACCGAGAACTTCGTTCCCTTCAATGGGTGGGAAGCCTTGTTTATCCTTAAAAGTGGAGGATCGCGAAGGACGGGGTTCGGGTTACCCATTTCCCCTTTCAACCGCAGGACGGCAGAACCTTCCTCGAGTTTCCCTGAGACCATGGAATCCCAGAGCTTGATGTTTTTTTCTTTCCCATTCTGCCTGCACGGGCATTCCTTTTTCGAAAGCTTGTATTTCTTGAAATCCTCCGGCCTGCAGGAGCATACGTACGCCTTCTCCTTCTCTATCATCTCTTTCGCATGCTTGTAGTAAAGTGAAAGACGGTCCGACTGTAAAACAAGGATATCCCATTTGGTCCCCATGCGAAGCAAATCTTCCTTGATCCATTCATACGCCTTGGGCTCGATCTTCCTCGCGTCCGTGTCCTCCACGCGGACGATGAACTTCCCCCTGTACTTCTTCGCGTAGGCATGGCTCAGGAAGACGGCGCGCATGAACTGGCCTATTGAAAGCGGACCGGTAGGGGACGGGGCGAACCTCGTTTTCACCTTCCCCTCCTTTGCTCCCGGAAGATCGGAGAGCCCCTCTTCCTTCTTTTCTTCTTTCTCGAGCATTTCAGGAGCGATGTCTTCGAGGGATTTCCTTTGCTCTTCCAGGCTCATGAGGTTGACCTCTTTAACAGTCTTCTCAACAAGCGAGCGGACTTCTTTCACATTCGATCTCGCCTCCGGGGACTGGGATATCACCTTCCCCAGAACAGCGGAAGGATTTGCCTTCCCTTTGTAGAATACCGCATTCTGCAAAGCGTATTTGAAAACCAGGTCTCGGAGTCTCATAATCAGATATTTAAGCAGGGGAAATAAAAATTAATTGTGATTTCATGAGGTTCGATGAGAAATGCAAGAACTGCGTTTTCTTCAAGGGGAACGTGCCATCAATGGTTGACTGCGCAAACAACGACGGGTCTATATGGAACCCGGAGGAAAGGGCGTGCGACAACTTCTCGAAGAAAAAATAGTTTTACTTCTTCTCCACTGAAAAAAGGAGAAACGGGATTTTAGGATTTCCCCTGCAAAGTCCACTCTATTTTTTGATAGTTATGTAATAATTGACGTACGAGGAATACGCGAACAGCGTTAAGTAAGCTGTGAAAAATGTTCTTAGAATAAAGAAAGAAAGGCTCTGAAAAGACAACACCGAATATTGGCCTGCCACGAAAATGAAAACGGTCTCCGGTATTGAACTCGCCATCCATATTACAATGAAAATCACGAAGTAAATTATAAGAAAAATGAACGTGTTCAGCTTGTTTTTCATGATGAGATTCCACGATTTCTTTATTGAATCCATAGGCCCTGTTTTCTCTAGAACGCAAAAAATGGGGGCTAGAAATATCGTGAACATCACGATTGCCCCTATTATTGATCCTATGAAAAACCAGATCACTCCTATTACCAGCAATATGTTTGTTTGTTGCGCAAGAAAGGAGAAAATGATGAAGAGGAACGCTCCTCCAAAACAAGCTGCGAATATTAGTATTATCACGATTGATGTTAACATCAGGGAGAAAAATCTCCCCTTCGCGATCTCGAAACTCTCGAGGATTGATCTCCCCTTCCCGTTGTAAAACCACATAGAATTGTCGAAATACATGGCCATGAGGAAAATCCCTATAAGCCAGCTTATGATTGTGACGGGCGCCAGGTAAATCATGTAAGAGGTGAATGTTCCAATAATCTCTGCTACCACAATTCCTTCCACCACGCCGATATCCCCCAGGAAATAACCTGTCAGGAACCAGATTGGCAGACCGAAAATCAGGGTGAATGCGAACAGCAGAAAGTAAACATCCTTTCTAAGAGGATACTTTAAAGCGGGGCCGAAAACCTTGCCGAAATCAACTGCCATGGTTTATATTTATATCGGGCGGTTTAAATAATGTCTAAGATTGACATGAAGATAACGTTTCTCGGAACCGCCGGCGGACGGATAGTTATAATGACGCAGATGCGAGCGTCGGGGGGATTCGTTCTCGAAATGGATAACGAACGAATACACGTAGACCCTGGTCCAGGAGCGCTCGTCCGGGCAAAGCAGTACGGCGTCAAGCTGCGAAAACTAACGGGTTTGATAGTTTCCCACGCCCACCCCGATCACTACACGGACGCGGAGATGATAATCGAATCAATGACCGATGGAACTCGAAAGAAGCGAGGGGTTCTGACAGGGAACGAATACGTGATAAAGGGGGGGAAGGATTACAGGCCAGCGATTTCCCCCTTCCATCTGAAACTCCTAGAAAGATACGAAATCCTCAAGCCGGGAGGGAAAACGAAAATAGGGAATATTGAGATAACCGCAACCCAAACGAAACACGGGGAGGAGAAGGCACTCGGATTCGTTTTCAAGGGATCTAAAACCTTGGGATACACAGGAGACGGGGAGTATTTCCAGGGGCAGGAGAAATATTTCAAAGGGTGCGATTATCTGCTTCTTAACGTGCTCAGATCTAGGGGAACTAAATGGCCTGAGCACATGAACACGGAGCACGCAGCGAAGCTCGTTTCGAAGGTCAGGCCCTCCCTCGCGGTCATACAGCACTTCGGAATGCTCATGCTGAAGGCGAACCCCGAAAAAGAGGCGACGTGGATAGAAAAACAAACGGGCGTGAGAACGATCGCCGCCCGCGATGGCATGACAATAGATTTTGAGAAAAGTTCGGAACACGGTCTGGATAAGTGGATTAAATAGTCTTCAGAAATCCCTCTATCTGTTTTTCCCATTCCTTCCCCGTGTCAACCACGAAATGCTTCTCTCTTACGGGCTCGAATTCCTTTTTGATCTTCATGTAAATCTCGAAATCAGCGTCGCTCGGGGTTTTTTGTTTTGTCCGTTTCCCCATCCTTTCTTTCAGGATTTCCTCATCACATCTCACTTCCACCACGTGGAACTCGCTGTCCGTCTTTTTAGCCATTTCCTTAACCCTCTTTCTCAGTTCCTTTTTGTAAAAAGTCCCGTCAAGGACCACGTTCTTCGCGCTCTTTAGGAATTTCTCCGCCATCTCGAAAAGCAGGTCGTAAACCAGCGACTTCTCTTTCTTGGTGTATTTTGGTTTTCCAAACAGCTCTTTCCTTATGATGTCCGTGTTGAAAACAAAGGACTTCGTTTTATCCGCTATTTTTTCCGCAACCGTTGTCTTCCCTGTCCCGGGCAGACCGCACACCAAAATCAGCCTCATGATTATCTCTTGTTTTGAAATATAAAATATTTTTAAACACTATTTTCAACAATACCGTATGGCAACAGTAGATAATTTTCTGAAGCTTGATATAAGGGTAGGGAGGATCATAAGCGTAAAGGATTTCCCAGAGGCGAGGAAACCCTCCTACAAGCTAAGGGTTGATTTCGGAAAATACGGAATCAAAAGATCTAGCGCCCAAATTACCAAGTTGTATTCGAAAGAGGACTTGATGAACAGGCAGGTTGTTGCCGTTACGAATTTTCCTCCCAAGAAGATAGCGGATTTCAAATCCGAGGTTCTGGTTCTTGGAGTAATGTTGGAGGATGGAAAAATCGTTCTCCTCCAACCTGATAGAGAAACACCATTGGGCTACAAAATCGCGTAAACTACCTCATCTTGTCCTTGTCCACAACTTCTCCCGGGAGTGTCGAAAGCCCGGGCCAGATCTTCCTCCCCGGATAGATCGAGGTGTTTATTGCTGTCCGGACGTTGTCACCTATGAACGCCCCGAGTTTCGTAAGACCTGTTTCAACCCCTTTCCCTTTGACTATCGTTGTATGCGTTTTGCTGTCGTGGCGGTAGTCAGCTGTCACTGTTCCAGCCGCGATGTTCACGTTCTCCCCTATCACCGAGTGACCTATGTAGCAGAAGTGTTTCGCCGTGGTCCCGTCCATTATCACCGAATTCACGGCTTCCCCGCGAAAGCGGACGTTGTTTCCGATTGTCGTGTTCGGCCTTATGTACGCGTTCGGACCGATAGTGCAGTTATCCCCGATAAAGACAGGGCCCTCTATGTACGTCCCTGACTTCACAACAGTGAGTTTTCCGACGTGAACATTCCCCTTTATCGTGACGTCCTTCTCCGCCTCGCCCTTCATCTCGCTCTTCGTGCCCGCCAGGAGTTTCCGGTTGAGTTCAAGGATATGCCAGGGGTATACCACAGAAATCCACTCCTTTGTGTAGAAACACCTGATCCTAAGCCTCTTGATTATTTCCTTCAAGGCATCCGTTATTTCATATTCGCCCCTCGGGGAAGGCTTGAGGTTTCGAGAGATGTCAAAAACCCTGTCGTTAAGAACGTACAGTCCTGTGTTCGCCAGGTCTGATCTTGGATCCTTGGGTTTCTCTTCAATTCCCTTCAAGAATCCCCCCTCGGTCAGGAATATCCCGTGTTCTTCGGGGTTGTTGGTCTTTTGGCCCAGAGCAGAGATCCCGTATGACACGCATTTCTCGATCGCCCCTCTCGGGTAAAGATTGTCTCCCATAAGAACAAGGAATTTCTCCTCATTCTTCACAAATTTCTCCGCATGCAGGAGGGCGTGAGCCGTTCCCTTCGCCTCCTTCTGCTCAGCATACCTTATCCTAATGTTTCCATAGCTGTTCCCGAGGACGTTCCTTATCACGTCCTTCCCGTGGCCGACCACGATTATCGCCTCATCAACGATCCCGTCCAGGTTGTCCAGGTTGTGCTCAAGTAGCGTTTTCCCTGCCAGCGAAAGGGAGGGCTTCGGCCTGTTCACGGTCAAGGGATACGTCCTGGTCGATCTGCCGGCACATAAGATAACAGCTTTCATAAGACCTTTTTTCATTTTCGGTTTTTTAAATGTTAATAGCAAGGGTTAAACGAATTAGTATGGAAGATATAGCTCATGCCTTTTCACTTACGGATCCGTTATACGAAACCTGGGAATCTCTGGGTTTTGAGAAGAAATGGGGCAAAAAATATGTTCCATCGCCTCTGGCCAAGCAGAATGCAGGTTGTATTGTGGGGCAGGATGGCATCAGGGGAACTTTACAGTTGCATTATATGAAGATGAAACGAAAGAGGCGTGGTGTTATAGGAATTCTAGAGCGTTGTTACAAGAAGTGGAAGAAGAAAGGAGATGGAGTATTTATTCAATTGGATTGTGATGGCAGGAACGTGTCTTTAAAGATAGCCGGAATATATCAAAATGATCCCTTAAAAATGGGAGAATTTCATGAAGTCCCGATCAATAAATTTGATAAGTATATTGGAAGTCTGTAGCTGTTAAAAACCATTTTTCTAAACTAATAAAAAGCCTGAGTGTTACTACAATTTATGATACCGAAGATAAACCTGGACGGGAAAATTGAAGAAATCGGGGGCAAGGCTTGGAACCCAATCGAGGTTGCGATAGTCAATGATCAAGTTGTTAGGATGGCGTTGTGCAGGGGGGAATACCACTGGCATGAACATGCTGATGGGGATGAACTTTTCTATGTTCTGAGAGGTGAGCTTACGATACAGATGAAACCCCCGTATTCAGACATAACGTTACGTGAAGGGGAACTGGCAGTAATACCAAAAGGTGTTGAGCATTGCCCGAAAAGTTCAGTGGATACGTACATTCTGATGTTCGAACCGCATGCCCTCAAAAGCAGGGGGGATTAGGAGACCTCCCCTTATCCCCGCTAAGATTTAGTTATTTAAGAGGGTTGGATCAAATATAAATCAATGGTTGATGAAAGGCTGATCATTTACATAAGAGACTGCCTGAGAAGAGGCCACCCCGTAGATTCTATAAGACAAACACTGGTCAGTGAAGGCTGGAACAGCAATGATGTAAATGAAGCGATTGACTTTGTTCGGACTCCACCTCCACCCCGACCACCAATGGATCGACCAACACCAAAAGCCCCGTCAGAACAGCCAGAACAACAAGCCCAGCCAAAACAACCGCCACAGTCAAAACCATCAACCCACTCAACATCACCATCCAGGCCAACAGGGATTACAATAATCTGTGTACTCGGTTTTTTGGTTTCTATTTTAGGGCTGGTTAGCGGGATTTTACTGTTAGGTCTTGGCGGACTTATAGGTGGCATGGGTTTAACGATTGGGGGTGAAACAGCCTCAATTGGTTTGGAGGGATTTGGTTCTTTATTTATGGTATTAGGATTTATTCCGCTCATAGTGGGCGTAGTTGGCTTAGTGGCTTTCTATCTGTTGCTTAAAATGAAAAAGATAGGCTTGATAATCGTAACCACACTGGGTGTAATAACAATAGCCCAGAGTATATTACCAAGCCTGATGTCATTCAGCATAGAAGGCCTTCTGAACCTAAACACTATTCTAATAATTGTTTTATGGGCTGTGATAATCGGTTACCTGTTAACAAAGAAAAAGCTTTTCGTTTAGTTTTGTTGTTTAAACCGCGAAGTTGATCAGCCAGACCAGCCCATACCCTATCAGACACCCCGCTGTGAGGAATGGCATGGCGGGGTAGAACCGATCCTTCTTCGCCATGGTCAGCAGGAAGAAGAGGAATACCGTGACGATCACGGGGATTATAAGAGCCTGCAGGAAGGCGAAGTTTTTCGCCAGCACGCCTCCCTTTATCATGGAATCCATCACAACCCCGGCGAAGATCATGGGAAATGCGATGTCCCCTCCCCCTAAAATAGCACTCTTGAATTCCTCCCTGATTTCTTTGGCTTTCTTTCCCCCCTCTTTGGCCTTTTCGATCTTTTCCTTCACCTTTATCTTATACGAGAGCATAACGCCAGCGAAGGCCCTGCTCTTTGTCTGGAACTCAGCGAGCCTTATCATGTGCCTCGATTTCCAGACAGCGAACATGTCGTACGCTGAAATCGCCAGGAGGAGAAGGACAGCCCATACAATATCGAGCAGGGGAACGAATATTATCGCGATGCCGGCGTAGATGAAGAGCTCCGTGAAGTTGTGCACCCATATGTTGGGTTTGTAGACCTTGAAGAATGCGAGGAAAATGCAGAGTACAAGGGCCAATGTGGAATTTATGAACACGCCGATCGTTATCGAGCATGTCATCCACACGGAGAAGAAGAAAAGCGCCTTCCATATGCTGATTTTTTTGAACCTGACCAGGAGCAGGATCAGCCCGGTTCCTATGAGTATCGCGACCAGCATGTAGGCGAAGGTTTCAGGGCCGTAGATTTCCGGGCGTTTCCCTATCGCGGTGTCCTCGTGTTCAACAATTACCTGCCCTTCAGGGGTCTGGGTAACTTTCGTGTTGACGTTCAGGGCGTAAAGGCCGATGATCTGGGAGAGGAAGAATATGAGAACCATCAGAACCGTTATAGAAAACGTGTGCTTCATTAAATTATTATTGATTGGAATGTTTATTAATCACCTCGGACAAAATTAAATTATGGTGTTCCCGATTGGTCCCGTGGAAACGGAAATGGTGATAAAACTTGTTCTTTCAGCAATTCTTGGGGGTCTCGTGGGGTTCGAGAGGGAGGTACACAGGAAACCCGCTGGCATGAGGACCCATTCACTTGTCTGCATAGGAGCCGCGCTCTTCACGATCATGTCCGTGAATATAATAGGTGCTGAACCCTCGAGGGTTGCAGCGGGGATCGTAACGGGTATCGGATTCCTGGGGGCGGGAATGATATTCAAAGCAGAGGACAGGGTCAGGGGTCTGACCACCGCCGCCGAATTATGGGTCTTGGCCGCAATAGGCCTTGCAATCGGGATTGGTTATTACTTTGCCGCTCTGATCACGACAGTCATCGTCATATTCATACTCATCCCGCTGAAATATGTGGAAAAAGAAGCGAGGAAGATCTGAAATAGCTAATTTTAATAAATTGTCAGTACATTAATGCTTAATAAGAGAGGTTTTCGCATGCTCCCGAAAAGATACGATTTCCGGAAGAGCGAGAAGAAATGGCAGAAATTCTGGGTAACGGAGAAGGTATTCAAATTCGATCCCAAATCCAAAAAACCTATATTTTCGATAGACACTCCCCCTCCGACTGTTTCAGGGAAGATGCACCTGGGGCATTCGTTTTCTTATTCACAGCAGGATTTCGTGGCGAGGTTCATGAGAATGATGGGGTCCGAGATATTCTATCCTTTCGGAACGGATGACAACGGCCTCGCTACCATACGCCTGGTTGAAGGGGAAAGGGGGGTGAAGGGAACGAGTATGGGAAGGAAGGAGTTCGTAAAACTCGTTCTCGACACGCTCAGGGTGGTGAGACCCGGGTATATCCGAGACTGGAAAAAGATAGGCATGAGCTGTGACTGGTCGATTTATTACACCACCATAAACGACCACTGCCAGAGGATATCGCAAAAATCCTTCATAGACCTACATAAAGCCGGGAAGATCTACCGGAAGCGCACGCCATTCCTGTGGTGCCCTGAATGCCAAACGTCCATCGCACAGGTCGAGATGAAGGACAAGGAAACTGAATCGAAATTCGTTTACATGAAGTTCGACACGAGCATAGGAAAGCCAATAGTCATTGCAACAACAAGACCCGAACTTCTCCCCGCATGTGTAATGATTTATGTCCATCCGGATGACAAGAGGTATAAGAAGTTCATAGGAGCGAAGGCGAAAATCCCGTTCTCCAGCAGGGAAGTGAATATAATGGCGGACAGGAGTGCTGATCCGGAATTCGGGTCTGGCGCTGTTTACCACTGCACGTTCGGGGACATGGACGATGTGGAATGGATGGAGAAATACAGGATAAAGCCGATAGAGATAATGAACAAGGACGGGAGGCTGAATGAAAGGGCCGGAAAATACAAGGGGATGAGTTCACAAGAGGCGAGAAACGCGATCATAGAGGACCTGAAAAAAGAGGGGGGGATTGAAAAGACCGAGCGAATAAAGCACGTAGTGAACACCCATGAGAGGTGCGGGGCGGAGATTGAAATCCTCATGACAGAGCAGTGGTTCATTCGTTACCTGAACCTGAAAAAGAAATTCCTTAAGGCAGGCAGGGGTATGGACTGGTTTCCTCCTTACATGCGCTCGCGTTACGATAACTGGATCAAAGGTCTTAAATGGGACTGGAACATCTCGAGGCAGAGGCATTTCGGGGTTCCCGTGCCATTATGGTTCTGCGAAAAATGCGGAGAAGCTCTGCTCCCGGAAGAAAAAGACCTTCCGGTTGACCCTACCGAGGACAGGCCGAAAAAAGCATGCAAATGCGGTTCCAGGAAATTCAGGGGCGACCCGGACGTTCTCGATACCTGGGCCACTTCGAGTCTGACCCCGCAAATTGCAGCTGCCATGTTTCCGAAAATCTATGACAAGCTATACCCCATGTCCCTGAGGCCGCAGGCGCACGACATTATCACGTTCTGGCTTTTCAACACCGTGGTTAAATCCCAGATGCACGGCAACATCAATCCATGGAAGCATATAATGATCTCAGGATGGGCGCTCGACCCGAAGGGGAAGAAGATGAGCAAATCCAAAGGCAACGTTATCGAACCGCAGGATGTTATCGAAAGATACGGGGCGGATTCCCTCCGCTTCTGGGCAGCAGGCTCGAAACTCGGGGATGATCTGCCATACCAGGAAAAGGATCTCGTGACGGGGAAGAAGTTCTCCATAAAACTCTGGAACGCCTCAAGGTTCGCAATGCTTCACCTGAAGGGATACAGGCCGAAAAGACCGAAAAGTCTCCCCGAAATCGACAAGTGGATCCTCTCGAAGCTCAACAATATAATAAAGGTTTCTACCGAGTTTTTCGAGAAATACGAATATTCCAGGACAAAGGCGGAAACGGAAAACTTCTTCTGGCACACGTTCTGCGATTATTATCTGGAGATCGTTAAAGACCGCCTGTACAACCAGGATTCCTACGAAAGGTATGAGATAGATTCAGCGAAATACACGCTTTACCACGTTCTGCTTTCCATCCTAAAACTAATGGCCCCGATAATGCCTCATATCACAGAGGAGATATACCAGCATTACTTCAGGAAGAGCGAACACTTGAAAAGCATCCACATTTCTAATTGGCCGAAGTTCGATAGCTCCCTTGCGGACAGGAAGGCCGAAAAGACCGGGGATCTCGCAATCGACGTGATAGCGGGCATAAGGAAGTTCAAGTCGGAGAATTCGATCTCCCTTGCTGAACCAATAAAATACGTCACGATAGATTCGAACAGGGTAAAGCCAGTCCTGAAGGACATACAGAAAACCATGAAGATCAAGAGCATCAAGATAGGGAAGGCGAAAGGGAAAGAGACGGAAACGTTCAGGATAGGGCTGGAGATAGAGAAATAATTTTAAAACATGCTGTTAATCTTTAAGCATGAGGTTGGCCTTTTTCGTTGTGTTTTGCGTGATATTTCTTTCGGTTACGGTTCACGCCCAAGAATATTGCAAGGACGGGGAGAAGAGGGTATGCGGAACTGATATGGGAGTGTGCGAATCAGGGAGATCAGTATGCGAGGGTGGAAAATGGGTGGGCTGTGAGGGGCGCAAAGGACCGGTTTCGGGGATTGATATCTGCGGGAACGGTATGGATGATGATTGCAATGGAGAAATAGATGAGGGGTGCCTTCCTTGGGCGTCATTCATTCTTGTGGGATTGGTGATTTTTTTCATCGGGATAGGGCTTTACTACACGCAGAAAGGGGAGGGGGGAAGGATCATAACAGAAGGTCTGGGAAAGGATTAAAAGCGAATGCGGTTACTCCTTTTACCCCAAAACCTTTTTAAAGCATATTTATATATAAATCCTTTATACAATACTATAAAACCATATCAAATCGAATCTGATTAAAATATAGAAAGGAGGGATAAAATGGCAGAAAAGCCGCATATCAACATCATAACATCAGGACACGTGGACCATGGAAAGTCAACATTGATAGGGAGATTGCTATTCGATTCAGGAGCACTTGATGAGAACGAAATGAGAAAACTCAAAGAGAAGGCCAAGGAACTCAAGAAAGAAACGTTCGAATTCGCATTCGTGATGGACAATCTGAAGGAGGAAAGAGAGAGGGGATTGACCATTGACCTCATGCACAAGGAATTCAAGACGGACAAGTTTTATTTCACAGTTATAGATTGCCCCGGACACAGAGACTTCGTTAAGAACATGATTACTGGAGCTTCGCAGGCGGACGCTGCGATACTCGTGGTTTCTGCGAAGGATGGCATTCAGGAGCAGACGAGGGAACACCTGTACCTTGCAAAAGTACTGGGCATAGGCCAGATAGTCGTAGCGATAAACAAGATGGACGCGGTTAACTACGAGCAGGCAACATTCAACAAGATCAAGGATGAAGTGACGAAATTGCTTCAGACTCTGGGTTACAAAACAGAAAACATGCCAGTAGTTCCTTGTTCTGCTTATGTTGGAGACAACGTTGTTAAGAAATCAGACAACATGGGATGGTACAACGGACCCACGATTATCGAGGCTTTGGACCAGACAATAACCCCGCCAGAGAAACCACTTAACAAGCCATTGAGGCTGCCAGTGCAGGACGTTTTCACGATAACAGGCGTTGGGACTGTTCCTGTAGGAAGGGTTGAAACAGGCATTCTGAAACCAGGAGATAAAATAGTCTTCGAGCCTTCCGGTGCGCAGGGAGAAGTGAAATCAATCGAGATGCATCACAAACAACTCGAAAAAGCAGAGCCAGGAGACAACGTGGGATTCAACGTCAGGGGTATTTCGAAAACGGACGTGAGGAGAGGAGACGTGGCTGGACATCCGGACAAGCCGCCAACAGTGGTGAAGGAATTCACAGGGCAGATAATCGTTCTTCAGCACCCGACTGTGATAACGAAAGGTTACACACCTGTATTCCACTGTCACACGGCGCATGCCGCAGGTAAAATAACAGAACTTGTCAAGAAACTCGACCCCAAAACTGGATCGACATTGAAGGAAAAACCGGATATGCTGAAGCCTGGTGACGCTGCTGTGATAAAGATCCAGCCCACACAACCGATAGCACTCGAAAAACAGTCTGACTTCCCTGAGCTTGCGAAGTTCGCAATCAGGGACATGGGCAAGACAATAGCAGCAGGAATCGTGATCGATGTCGTGAAGGCGAAGTAAAACACTTCCCTTTCTTTTTCTTTATTTTTATTCAGAGTTAGATGTACATCTAACTCCAGAAAATCCTGCACAATAAGCGTATAAAGGTTCGGAACAAACGAAAGTGAATGGGGAGAGCTATCTATCTGAAATATTCCGTTTGATCGGAGCAGCAAGGTATCTGGGTAGCTCAAGAAAGAAAGACCGAAAACACGGGGAGAAAATTTACGATTCTGTTGTGGGGAAACTTCATCACGAATCCAGGCACGGCCTCAACGCCAAAGAGCTTCTCAACCTTTACGAGTACAGCCATCTTATAGGAAGTTGTGATTACAATAAAGCTGAAAAGTTCGCTCAGAATTGGTTTGACAGGGAATGGTATGATTTTATTTCATTTCTGTGATCAATATCACAATTTAAAACTTTCTGGTAAACATAAATCATGAGGATCCTAGGCAGAAAAGTGGAACTGTACGTGGAAAGCGGGAAATACGCCGTTTTCATGGGTCCGAAAGAACCTGGCAAAAAAATTTGCTTCTATGTTGACCTTGCAAAAATTCTTCAAAGGAAACCGTCTACTCCAGATCCCCACGAAGAAGGCGCTCTCTTGAGCTTAAAAAACAGTCAAATTGATGATTTTCTGAAATACGGGAACCAGCTGGATGATGAGATGAAGGAAGCTGTTCTAAACACAATAGAATCTTTAGAAGCAGTCGCTCCTTCTGAATGTTAATTTACCTTTCTTTGATCACTATTAGAATTTAAAACTTCCGGGATAAACACAGATGTTTTACCTCTCTTTAAGTTCCCTTTCTATCGGCTCCTTTACGAGCAGGGAATTCGGGAGGATCACGTTCTTTTTGTTGACGCGGAGCAGGACCGAGAAGGGATCGATCCTCTCGACCACCCCGGAATGCTTGCCAACCTTTATCCTGTCCCCCACCTTCAGCGTGTTTTTAAGGTGGATTCCTGCTGTGAAATTCGGGATGAGATCCCTCATGCCCATGGAGAAGACTATGACTATCACAGCTAACAGGGCGGAGAAGAAGATCAGCATGGCATTTATGTCAAGTCCTACCAGGCCTAAAGCTATTATGACGGCTATCATTGATATCGAGTATTTAATCAGGCCTCCTGAGAACTTCGCGAGCACGTCCTCCCTTAACAATTTTCTGGCTCCCTCCTCGAAAACCTTGCCGAAGAAATCGGCTATCATGAATCCTATTATGACCGCGAGTATCGCGAGTATTACCTTGGGGACGAAAATTATGATCTGATTGAACAGTCCGGCAACAGTGGCGAAACCAAGAACCTGGACAACAACAGCCAGCGTTAGTATGTAGATACTCCATTTGATAAGGTCTCCTATGAATTCCACCACGTCCCCTTTGTATCCCGTCGCTTTCAGAACGTCTTCTGTCCACGTGCGGGCGGTCATCCTCCTGAGGCCCGTAACGTAAAGAATTTTCCCGACAATCGCTTTCGATATCCTCCCCGCTATGTAACCGACCACGATTATCAAGACTATCTGGATTATCAATTGAATGTTCGGAACAATGTATTTAGGAAAAAGTTCCTTCAAAAAGTTGACGATCCACGCATAGGTTGATTGTAGGAAGGCGTTGATATCGAAAGCCATAGAGTTTTTTTGTGATTAGTATATATAAATGCAAATTTTCAGAGTTCACAGTAAATTTTTGTCCTTAAAAACGTCCTTCACCACGCTCTTCGCGTCCTCGAAGAATTTCATTAACATGGGCTTTTCCTTGTGCCTTTTGTAGTTCTCGTAGACCTGCCTTATTATTTCCTTAGGCAAATTGACCCCTGTTGCCTGACTCGGGATTATGAGGTTGGGTGAAAGACTTATGTTGACAACCTTCGGTTCGCCGTTTATACTTATATCAACTCTAGCGAGTTGCGTATCGATCGCCTTCGCGGCCTCCAGGGCGATATGCTTGGTCTCAACATCTGGTTTATGCTTTCTGTATTTCCCTTTCGAGAATATGATGTCCTTTTCCTTTGTTTTTTTCTTAACGCTCGCTATCACGTCCGGTTCCGCTACGTAACAGGAAACCACATCCTTGACAAACTCTTCTATCAGTATTGACTTTTTCAGGCTTCCGAGCGCCTCTATGACCGATTTCGCCTCCGTGAACGTGTTGGCTACGATCCCTGTCTCCTTCCCCGGAATCCTTATGATTATGGGGAATTTCCCCTCTTCCAAAATCCCCTGCGCCGCTTTCGGGGATTTCGCAAGCTGTATGTCGAGCGTACTCACCCCCCTTTTTCTCAGAACGCTGAGAAGGAAAAACCTCTCATCCGCCAAAAGAAAACTTATGGGCTTTATGGGGGTGTATGTTTCGGGGGGAAGCAAAGAAAGCAGTTGGTAGGCATAGGAATACAGAGAATGGGGGACCCTCGGGTATATGGAATCAAATTTCGTGAGATCCGAGGTTCTGTAGGAAATCGCGAACTTCTCCCCCAGACCTATCCTTATCCCATCCACCGAAACGAAAAATACCGAAAAGAATTTCTTTTTCGCCTCCTCGAGGAGTTTGAGGTTGGTCTCGGACTTCTCCTGGCCTATCAGACAAAGTGTCATAAAAACCCCCAACTAAGTTATGAAATTGTATGCTGGCTTAAAAAAGTTAATGTTTACGTGTACATGGGTGAATTTTAAATAAAAGGGTCAATTATTCTCTATGGAAGATATACAAAAGAAGATCGAGGAGTGGATACGCTCGAAGGTCAAGGAAGCGGGGGCGAAGGGTGTAGTAATCGGGATGAGCGGGGGCGTGGACTCGAGCGTGGTGGCGGTTCTCGCGAAACATTCGCTCGGGAAGAAAGCGCTCGGCCTGATACTTCCCTGCGATTCGTGCCCCGGGGATGCGTTCAGGGCCGGCCTGGTTGCGGAGGAGTTCGGGGTAAGGACAGAGGAGGTGAACTTGAACAAAGTTTTCGGGTCGCTCAGGAAAACGTTCCCGAAGGCTGACAGGAAGGCCCTCGGGAACCTGAAAGCCCGGTTGAGGATGCTCGTTCTTTATCACTTCGCGAACAAAAATGGATATCTCGTTCTCGGAACCTCGAACAAGTCCGAGTTGAGGATTGGCTATATCACGAAATACGGGGATTCGGGGGTTGACCTCGAACCCCTCGGGGATTTGTATAAAACCCAGGTTATCGGACTCGCGAAACGCCTAGGGATACCGGAAAAAATCCTGGAAGCGAAACCTACGGCGGGGCTCTGGAAAGGGCAGACAGACTCGGAAGAGATAGGGGTTGGTTACGATAGGTTGGATCAAATTCTGGAAGCTATTGAAAAGAATGAAACCGGTAAATTCGACCCTAAAGTTTACGAAAAAGTGAAAAAAATGATCAGCAGAAGCGGGCACAAAAGGCGAATGCCTGAAGTATGTAAGATGTCTTAGCTACCTCTTCACCTCATCCTTCACGAATTCTATGATCCGTTTCGCGATGTTTATGTCCGTTGTTTTCTCTATCCCCTTCAGTCCAAAGTTTATGTTGACCTCGATAACCTGAGGCCCCTCCTTCCCGATAATCATGTCCACCGCGCAAAGTTTGGACTTTATGGCCTTTCCTGCCTTGAAAACTATCTCCTCCATTTCAGGGGTAAGCTTATGCGAAATTGATCGTCCTCCAAGGCGTAGGTTCGCCTTCCTCTCCCCCTCAGCAGCTATCCTCTTGTAAGAAGCGATGATTTCATCCCCGGCCATAATCCCCCTTATGTCTTCCCCCGGGTTCTTGACGTATTTCTCTATGAGCATTTCCTGCTTGAGGATCTTCATGGTCTCTATGATGGATTCGAACGCCTCCTTGGAATCAACCATCAGAACCCCCTCCCCCCCGAAGCCGCTAAGGAGTTTTATCACAGCGGGGAGTTTAACCTTTTCTATGATGTAGTTAGCTGATTCTTTCGAAGATGTCAGGTAGGTTTCAGGGATCGGTATCCCGTTTTTCGCGAGCTGTTCCAGGGTTATGAATTTGTTGTGCGCGATGATCACGGTTTCAGCCACGTAGGGCTTCCGAACGCCCAAGTGGTCGAGGAACCTCATTACAGGGTAGCCCACCTGCGCGCGTTTCGAGTCTATCCTCGGGAGTATGTAATCGTATTTCGAGAGGCTGTTCTTTTCGTAAAACGCGTGTACGCCCTTCTTGCCTGTTTTTAGCCTGACGTCTATGACCGGTATCAGCTTCGCTTCTTTGAACTCCTTGTTCGCCTCCTCCAGGATGCGCTTCGTGCTGTAGCCGATCTCGCTCTCCCTGGGCCCGAGAACCGCGATCTTCATAACAACCCCCTTATTATCTTTGATTTCTCGATCTCCAATCTATTATTCAAGCCGTTTATTAAATACTTTGAATTCTTATGGGTAACCATCCAGTAAGGATAATACACGGGCTTCACCTCAAGTATTCGCATTTCCCATATCTCCCCTATCTTGCGAACGAAGTCAGGGGAGACCATGAAATCGAGCTTCTCGCCTTCCATCTCCTTCTCTATGATTTTGCTGTCCATTTTCAAAAGGGAAGGCTCGAGCGGGACGTTGATTTCGAAAGCGCCCCGGAACATATATCCGTCTGAAGTGACGAGCTTCTTTTTCGCGAGGGATTTGAGATTTGCGTGCGCGCTGCTGAGAAGGATTTTGAGATCGTTCGAAAGCTTCTCTATAGTCGCGTATTTGTTCTTTGTCAGGTAGAGCAGGATGCTTCTCTGTGAGGGGGGGAGTTCGAGTAGCGAGCGTATCCCCTTGCTGTATTCGATCGAATCGTCTTTCTCGAAAACTATCTCGCCCGTGATTCCATCCACGTAGAATTCGACCTCCTCGCCACGGTAAACCCCGAATATCTTCCACACCGGGTAGTTCAGAAACACCATCTCCTCTATCCCCTTGAAGCTCTTTTTCACGTCCTCCTCAAAGAATCTCGGGGCAAACATGAGTATCCTGTTTTCGATAGAAACCTTCCTCTCCATCGCCTTTATGACCTCCCCACCGTGCTCGCTCCTCCTTACCCGGACATCCACAAAGAGCGGCTGCTCAGTCGCCCCGACTATCATAGCGACCCCCACGGGCAGGTCCTTTATCTCCTCCCTCGTACCGAATTCGACCCCTTCGACCGATTCCATTATCGCCTTGATATCATTCGGGTTCGTGACCTTCAGGATTATCTGGGTCGAACACTGGGAGAGGACGTTCTTGTCAACCTTCGCGGGCCTCTGGGAGATTATGCCCAGGCCCATTCCGAACTTCCTCCCCTCCGAAGCGATTATCCTCAGGATTTTCGAGCTCGCCACCTCTCCAAGGCCCCTTTCCGGACAGAAATTATGTGCCTCCTCCATGAGAAAGAAGAATTCAGGGATTTCCCCACGCTTCCTGGCTGTGAAGAGCTCCTTTGCGATCTTAAGGACGACAATCTGCTGTATCTCGGGGTTTGCCTCCTTGAGATCTATAATCGTTACCTTCCCCCTCTTCACGAGGTCTTTCGGTTTGGTTGGGTTTGCTGAAAAGAGCTTTGTATTCTCCAGCAATTCGAGCATAGAGATCAGATTCCATTTAACGTTGCTCTCTATCGAATCCACCTCCTCGGTTATGTCCCTAAGGGTGTAATCCTTACCTTCGAGATTTTTTATCGCTGAGTAAAGCAGGCCCCGCTGCGCTGATGAAACCTTCGCCGGCAGCATCTCGAAAATCTCATCCGTCGTGAGTTTCGAATCGAGCTTTACTGGGTTTTGCAGGCCGAGATCGAAAATCCGGACGCAATTCTTATAGGACTTCGGCTCTATCCCGAACCCCTCCATCTGGGATATTTCGTTTTCCTTCTTGTTCTTCTCAGCCAGCGTCCTGTACTCCCCGTGCGGATCGATGATCACGACAGGCGTTCCCTTCTCTGCGAGCTCTTCAAGCAGAACGCCGGCTGCATAGGATTTCCCTACGCCTGTTTTCGCTAGTATCGCAACATGCTTGGTGATCAGGTGCTTCACCGGGAGGTTCACCTGTATCTTGTAACCTCCCAAGAGCCCCACGTAAAGGCCCTCATCCTTCAGGCCGAGCGTGTGCCTTATCAGATCCTCATCTGCCGTGTACACAGGGGTTTCAGGCTCGAAAGGAACTGTTAAAGGTTTAAGAAAACCCCTGGAATCCCGAAAACCTATCACCTTCGCCTTCCCCACAGTCCTGTTCGGGTATTTCGTTATTGAATCCACATACGATAATATCCATCTCCCCTCGAAATCCTTCACAGTGATATACTGCAGTTTCTTTACCCTGGCCTCGGCCTTGAAAGTGAAGTTCTTCGTCGTCACGCTCCCCGAGATCTTCCCCAACATCATAACTAAATTAATTGGGTTAAAGATTAATAATAGTTATTGTGATTTGCTCATGTATTCTCTTTTCAGAGTTCCCGGACGGATGCTGAAATCTACCCACGTGAATAATTTTTTAAGGGCTTCATCTCTTTCCCTCTCAGGATCATCGAAATTTGTTCCATAAGAAAAGGCCTCTCTCACGAACTTATTAGGAAAATCAACTTCCCCCATATGTTCTACCAATCCTTCTTTGGTGCACCCCTCTTCCAATTGATTTTCTACCTTCATTATATGATAAGACTCGCGATGATCATCTCCTGATGCACTATGTCTCCTCTTTTCAAAAACATAC
>JAZGEG010000011.1:0-10904 GCA_036478655.1 Candidatus Aenigmatarchaeota archaeon
TCGCACCACAGTCGCTGTCATAAGAGTTGGTGCTTTCACATTGCCCAACATCCCCGCCTGTCGTGTAGTATACGCAGCCGTTTGTTCCCCTGCATTCCGCATTCACCTTGTTATTTGCATCACACCACCAGCCGTCCGGGTCGAGTTCGTCACAACTGGATGATGCGCCGCACGCCTGCTCGCAGTCGCTGTCCTCCCCGACATAACTCGCACAGTTGTCACAAACAGTGTCATCAGGGTCATACCTTTTAGCGCCCGCGCTGAAATCTCCACCAGTAAGGCTCTCGTCGCACTGAGCCCCTTCCGAACAGCTGCCCCTGCTCGCGTAGGCATAGTAGGTTCCCCCCTGGAGGCAGACGAAGTTGGAGGTCTCGCAGGAGTTCGAGGCCCCTGATGCGCATATGCCATCCTGGGTGAAGCCAATGCTGGTAACATCATTATCACAAGCGTCACCTGAAGTGGTAGTGCAAGTGCCAAACATGTTGGCATCTGTCAAATCACCAGTGGCACAGCCATCGGTGCCGCAATTGACCCGGACAGTACCCGTATCACATGCGTTTTCCACGCACACACCGTTGGCTGTCGGCGGGTCACCTGATGTAACGGTTGTTGAACATACAGTCCCTTCGTTATTTGTGTTACAATTATTGACTTCGTCACCGTTTGTAAAAGAATGAGCAGTACAACCACTCGTCCCTCCCCCGCATTCTGTTCCGTCATTATCAGCTGCTATAAGAGACGTGGCGCACGTGGTCTGGGCGCAGTAACCATCCCGCACGTATCGCGGCGCGTGTACAGAAGGGGTGACGTCAGAATCGCATACCCTGCCGCTAGAACATCCAGAATAATATGTCGTGCCTGAATCAGAGGTTCTTGCAACCATATTAACATCACAGGTAGCGGTTGCGCACAAGCCTTCTGCTGTACCATCATCATCGTTGTCACACTTGTCACCCTGACTGCCACATCCGCATATGAGGTCGTCGCCGCTCAGTGCATAGGTGGTGCCTCCTGCTGTGAGGCTGTTATCCTTTACCGTACCAGTCGAACAGTAGGCGCCGTCAATACACCAATAGTATCCTGAGCACAAATCATCGGTCGTTGTCCCTATCTGGGCTGCGTTGCAGCAGCAGCCCTGGTTGGATTGTCCAGTGTGCCAATTCTCACCGGAATCGTCGCCGCAACATTTGCTATTACCTCCCATCCCGTTAATAAGCCACGTTTCACCACATTCCGTCTCACAGTATGTTTGTAAGAGGTCAGGGTCGAGAGGAGAGCCGCCCAGCCAGCAAGTACAGTCCATATCATCACACACTTCTGGTATGTACGTACACCCTGGGCATGCGCCAGAACAAGCACCAGAAGTACAATCCTCATCTCTTTCACAGTCTGCATCACATTGCGTACTACAGACGCAATTTGGATCACCTATACATGTACTAAACTCACACTCAAAACCAGTACACCAAAAGGGGCCAACTTCGTTACCCTCTTCATCCCCGCAGCAGTTACACTGGTCCCCACCACCAGAACAGCTTGCCATACCACATTCCTGTTCCATTGAAAGCACGCTTTCCGGCAGGACTGAAAAAACTAGGATGAATATTACAATTGAAGAGAAAACCCTGAAAACCCCCCTCATAATAATAATTAATGTTAATGTTATTATACTTTACTGATTATTTCTAATTATTTACATCAAAGAACTGAATTATTGAATTTACTTTCTCCCCTTCACCTTTTCCTTGAGCCACTTCTCCCATTCCTCAAAAACCCTTTTAGGATCCGCCGCCCCGGTTTCCTCCCTCAGCCTCTCCACAAGCAGGTGGTATTCGGAATTCGATCTCGTTACCCAGTCCGCCTCGAGAATTTCCGGCATTTTCAGTTTGTCCGAAATTTTAACAAGGGTTTCCTTTATCTTCGCCCGGAGTTTTATGTTCTCCCACACCGCATCCCAGTTCCCGGACCATTCTTTGACATAGGAAGAGATCCTGTTTATGACCTCTGACTCCCCGTTCACAAGAGTGTCCGTGGGTTTCAGCGTGTCCTCCTTCCCTGAATATTCCATGAGGTTAATGAACCCGCCCTCCTTCACCGGGTTGGTTTCCCAGTGCTTGCGGACCTCTGTTATCTCCGTCAGCCTCCTGAACTTTTGTAAACCGTCAGCCGACCTCAGAGATTTGCATATCGGGATGATATCGGTCGCCTTGAAACTCGTGGGCGGGACATCCAGATCGTTCACAACCCTGTCATAAACCCCGTAAGCGGATTCCCCGTGAATCGTCCCCGCCACAACGTTCGACAATGCCCCGATCCGCATGGCCTCGTAAAGGGCGGAGGCCTCTTTCGAGCGGATTTCTCCTATGATCAGGGCGGAGTCGCCGAGACGTAACGCTGTCCTCAAGGCCTCCTCCGCGGGCATCTCTGATTCAACCCTTGTTATCACAGACCTTGATTTCAGGGATTCCACGTTGTAGCCGAGGTTCCGTAAATGATCCACCGGGAGCTCGAGGGTGTCCTCAATAGTAACGATCCTTACCTTCGGAAGCAGTTCGAGCATTAGTGCCCCAAGAACGCTCGTTTTCCCGGATCCCCTGCCCCCTGCCACGAGTATTGAAACCGAGCCGTCCACCAGGAATGAAAGCAGCCCCGCTGACAACGGGTTGAGCATTTTAGACTTTATGAACAGGGGGAGAGTCCACGGCTTATCCCTGTGCCTCCTGATAGCGAAGCCGAAACCATGCGGAGACAGCCCCTTGGTTATGACAGCGAACCTCGCCTTCCCTCCGGGCACGTCTACATCCGTATCGAGAACGGGGTTCGCCTCGTCCAGCGGTCTTCCCGATTGTATCCTCAGACGCGTAGCCCAGGATTCAGCGTCTTCCCTTGTCGGGATAAGATTGGTTTGGCACTCCTGGTAATCCTGGTGGAACACGAGGATGGGCTGGGTCTCTATCGGAGAGTTTATGTAGACGTCCTGTATCTTTTCGTCCGCAAGAAGGACCTCAAGAACCCCCAGACCTGCCGTATACCTGGTCATGATGTTCGCCAGCTGTTCAAGGTCCTTGGAAGAGAGATAAACCCCCATCTTGTCCGCGACCTCGTGTATCATATCCCTTCCTATGTTGTAGAAAATTTCCCTGACCTTTTCCGAGCGGACGAATTCCGCGGTTTTCGGCCGATGCGTTGCCATGTACCTCCTCGCCGCGTCAAGGACGGCGTATTTCTCCTCGGGCAGGTTGAATTCCGGCGGGATGACATGGTAGAAGTAGTTCGCCGAATGGGGGGTCCGGTAGATTTCGACCTGTATATCCCCCACCTTATATCTATCCACTGATTTCCCTCCCTCAGGAGGAGCGATCATGTACCGGGTTAACATGAAGTTCGGACGAACGCTCGGGGTGAATATATTTCTGTATATTTCCCTCGAACCCACGTGGTATCCCGAAAGATGTGGTTTGGCGACCTGGACGATTTTCGTGGACTCCAGCTTTCCCTTAAGAACATTAACTATGTTTTCCTTGTAATGACTGTAACACCTGCGGCATTTGTCTTTCTTCCCCATTTTTATCATGAGCTCCCTTTCCTCCCTCACGAGCTCTACATACGCCCCTATGGGATCCCTTCTCAGAAGGTTTATTGCGATGTACTGCATTTTCTGAGGGAAATCAGGATAACACTTCCCGCAGGTCTCCGGTCGGAGCGTTGAGTACGAAATGAGCTTTTCCCTGACCACGTCCTCGATCACCCTCGCGATCTCGACCAGCATATTCACCTGTTCCCCGGAGTATTCGTATTCCCTTTCCTTCGCCAGAACTAGGGAATTCACATTCTTGTTCGCGAGGAGCTTGTCCATAACCATCGACATGCACGAATCGTAATCCTCAACCGATGCCCCGTACACGCACCCTAAGCAATTGATCTTGATCCTCCTCGATTCCTCATCATACGTGTAATCACAAACAGCGATAACAATCACCCCGGACTCTATAATTATATTTATGTTAAGATTAATTAATGTGTAACTTTCAACATCTGTTAGAATGTTTTTAATAGATGAAACAAATTAATTATGAGGGTTATGGTTTCGAGATCGCAGTTCAACGGGATAAAGGAGTTCGCCAGAAAGAGGGCAGAAAGCCTGGATTACAACCACGATTTTGAGCACATAGAGAGAACCGCGAAGTACGCAGAACTTCTCGCCAAGAAAGAGGGAGCGGACAAAGATGTCTGCGTGGTCGCGGCCTGGCTGCATGACACAGGGAAAGCGAAGAACGAGGAAGTCCATGGGGACATAGGGGCGCGGATGGCGAAGCCGTTTCTGGAAAGGCTGGGGTTTGAAAGCGGGTTCATAGAGAAGGTATGCCACGCGATAGAATGCCACGATTCCGCGAGCATCCATAAGGCGAAGACAATTGAAGCGAAAGTGGTGTTCGATTCCGACAAGTTACAGGCGATCGGGCCGTTCGGTTTCGGGAGGGAATTCAGTCTGTACACCGTTTTCAAAGAGAAGAAGCCGAGGGAAGCCTTCGAAATCGTAAAGAAAAACGAGGCAAACAGGTTCAAGAATGAACTGCAGACAGACACAGCGAAAGAACTCGCCTCAAAACCCTTCGAACTCATGCTCGAGTTCTACAAGCTCTATAAAAAATGGGACAGGGCTGACATTGATTAGCAGATCCTTCCCCCTTCCTTTTCCATCAATTCTTTCCTGACGAAAACAGGTTTGTTGTAGCGTGTGGCGATCGCAACCGCGTCACTCGGCCGCGAATCGAGATCCAGGATATTGTTTCCTTGCCGGAGGAAGAGTCTTGCGTAATACGCCTCGTTTTCAAGCCTTTCGATTTTGATCATAAGGACTTCCATGCCGAAAAGGTCGAACACATCTTTCATCAGATCATGCGTTAAAGGACGGGGTCCTGATACGTTACGCAAACCCAAGTTTATTGACAAAGCCTGATCTTGGGTTATTGACATTACGAGCGCATTGCAACCGGAGATGAGATACAAATTGTTCTCATCAACATGGGCGTAGGTGTTCACGTAACCTTCCGGTGATAGAAATCTACCGGTGATGATGTTTCCCGTGAAAGAGAACTGGTAGAAAACAAGGATGATCATGATTATGAGGATTGAAATAAAAATGTAATTAAATTTTCTCAGTTCCATATTTTAACAAAGAAAAGAATAAATAAAAAGTTGACATTAGAGTTTTTGTTTGATCAATTCCCTTAATTTATCCAGTACAGAATCTGGTATTTTGAATCCCATGTCATAAGGCGAATAGTTATCCCCCCATCTATTATCCGTGAATTCGATCCCCTCGAACGTTCGTTTCTCTTTGTATCTCGGGATTACGTGTATGTGCAGATGTTCGACCATGTTTCCGAGGGAGGCGTAGTTGAACAGATCCGGTTTGAAAAGCCCGCTTAAGGCGTTTCTCAGTTTCTTCATTATTTCGAACAGTTCACTCCTTTCCTCCACTGTTATATCGAACAAATCGATCACGTGACGGTTCAGCTGTACCATACATCTCCCAAGGTAACACTGATTTTTTTGTATTAGAAATGTCCAGTGTTTGTATTTCTTGATTACCAAATCCTGATTGTCCTGGCACAAAAAACATTCCATGATATTTTAAAGCAGAAAACGAATTATAAATATTCTGGGGTGATCCGCACGAAGTTCATAGACCTGAAATACGTTCCGGGGAAGGATGATGTGATAGCGGAGTTCTTTGTGGAGCCGAATAAGATTTCCTTCGAAAAGGCCTGCAGCCACATCGCGGGCGAGAGCTCGATCGGGACGTGGACTGAAGTGAAAACCATGAAGCCGAGGATTTCAAAAGAACTGAAGCCCGCGGTTTTCTCGATAAGGAAAAGGGAGAAGATCATAAAGATCGCTTACCCGCTCAGGCTTTTCGAGCTCGGGAACGTTCCCCAGTTGATGAGCTCGATAGGAGGGAACATATTCGGGATGAAGGCCGTCCGGAACCTCCGCCTGCTCGACATTCATTTCCCTGAGAAATACATAAAATCATTCCAGGGCCCGAAGTTCGGGATACCGGGGGTGAGGAATAAGCTCCACATCCGGAAGCGCCCGTTGCTGGGGACGATTGTCAAGCCGAAGCTCGGTTTGAACGAAAAAGAGCATGCGGATTCAGCTTACCGGTCATGGATCGGGGGGATAGACCTGGTGAAGGATGACGAGAACCTGACCAACATGAATTTCAACAAGTTCGGGAGAAGGGTAAGAGAAACCCTGAAGATGAGGGACAGGGCGGAGAAGAAGACAGGGGAGGGGAAGTTTTACATGCCGAACGTCACGGCCGAAACCCATGAGATGCTGAAGAGGGCGAACTTCGTCCGGAAGAACGGGGGGGAATACGTCATGGTTGATATCGTTTCCGTCGGGTGGTCAGGATTGCAGACACTCCGCGAGTTCAACGGCGATTTCAACCTCATAATCCACGCCCACAGGGCAGGCCACGCGGCGTTCACGAAAAACCCGAAACACGGGATTTCCATGATGGTGGTAGCGAAGCTCGCCCGGTTAATCGGGGTTGACCAGATACACATAGGGACTGCAAAGGTGGGGAAAATGGACGATTCCGAGACTTGCGAAATTGAGGATGAGATAGAGAGCAAATTCATAACAGAACTCAAGGGAGGACATTCCCTTGAGCAGTTCTGGTTCCACATAAAACCGGTCTTCGCGGTCGCCTCCGGGGGTCTCCACCCTGGGAGCATCCCGAAACTTTTGGAGAGGATGGGGACGAACGTGATAATTCAAGCAGGTGGCGGCGTGCACGGGCATCCGAAAGGGACGGAGGCAGGAGCGAGAGCGATGAAACAGTCGCTTGAAGCGGCCATGAAGGGAATTCCTCTGGAAGAATACGCTAAAAAGCGAAAAGAGCTTTCACAATCAATAAAAAAGTGGGGAGTTAAATAATATACAGGTATCAATATGTTTTTGCGCGCGAAATTTCTCCAACTCGAAGCCGACAAACCAATCGTGATCCTGAACAAGGAGGATGCCGAGGAAATGGGAGTCAGACCTCTCGAGAGGGTTGAACTGATCTTCGAGAAGAAAAAAATCATAGCGATAGTAAACATCGCAGGAAGGATCGTGAGGGAGGGGGAGATAGGGCTCTACGAGGAGATACAGGAATCTTTTGACATCAAGCCCAATGAGAAAATAAGGGTGGAAACGACAAACCCCCCGAAATCCCTGGCCTTCATAAAAAAGAAGCTCGCCGGGCAGGTATTGAAACCAGGGGAGATACACACAATTGTTGAGGACACTGTTAACCGCAGGCTCTCGCATATAGAGCTTACCGCTTTTGTAACATCCCTTTACAACAAGGGGATGACAATGGGCGAGACGGCCAGCCTCTCCGAGGCCATGGCGAGTACCGGGAGAACCCTTAAACTGCGAACGAAAGCGATCTACGATAAGCATTCGATCGGAGGATGCGCCGGGGACAAGACATCGATACTCGTTGTCCCCCTGGTGGCCGCAGCCGGCCTGACCATCCCCAAAACATCTTCACGTGCGATCACCTCCCCCGCAGGGAGCGCGGACAGGTTTGAATGCATCGCTCCTGTGGAACTCACGCTTGATGAGGTCAGGAGGGTCGTTAATAAAACGAACGGCTGTCTGGTGTGGGGCGGATCGGTTGATCTCGCTCCCGCGGACGATTTATTCATACAGATCGAATATCCCCTTTCGATAGACCCGTTCCTTCTCCCCTCGGTCATGTCAAAGAAAAAGGCAGTGAATGCGAAATATGTCGTGATAGATATGCCGACGGGAAGGGAAACAAAGGTAAGGACAAAGGAGGAATTCGAAAAACTCGCGGGCGAGTTCATACAGCTGGGCAAAAAGCTCGGGATACAGGTGAATTGCGTTTCTACATTTGCTGAACAACCTATAGGCAATTCGGTAGGTCCTATCCTGGAGGCGAAGGAGGCCCTGAGTACATTAATGAAAGGAAAAGGGCCGAAAGACCTGGTTGACAAGGTCACGACATTAGCCGGGATTTTGCTTGAGTTTGGCGGGGCGAAAGGGGGAAAGAAGGCAGCCATGGAACTTTTGAAATCCGGGAAGGCTTACAAAAAAATGAGGGAGATAATCGAGGCGCAGGGAGGAAACCCTGATACGAAACCGAATGACCTGTGTCCCGGGGAAAAGGTCGCGGATTTCAAATCAAAGAGATCAGGAAAGGTTCTCTGGATAAGCAACAAATGCGTTGATATAATAGCAAGGGAGGCCGGCGCTCCGAGGGATAAAGGGGCCGGGGTTTATTTCAGGAAAAAACTCGGAGACAAAGTCAAGAGAGGGGAAACCCTTTTCGAAATATATTCAGAAAAAAGCAGCAAATTTAATCGGGCGATAGGTCTCGTTCACAAGCTCGGCATGGTGGGGGTAGGAAAAGAAAGGGGAATGATACTCGAGAAATTCCCGGCGGTTGAAGAGGAGGAGAGATATTTCATCCTCGAAAGGTGAGACTTTCAAAAAATTTACGAAATTCATATTTTAAGACAAATGTAATAGTACATTTATATAAAAAATAAGGGGAATTTTCGGTCGTTACGATAAACTGTTAATGATCCCTGGGAGGGGTCAAATCGAGGTTGGAAAATTTTTATAGTATGGGAGTATAAATTTAACCATGAAAATTTTATTGATAATCCTTGACGGCGGGGGGGACGTTGGCGAGAGAACTCCGTATCAAACCGCGGACAAACCGAATATCGATTTTCTCGCGAAAAACGGCAAATGTGGGCTGCTCGATATCGGTTATAAGAAAACCCCCCAGTCCGACTTCGGCTACCTGAACATAATGGGATTTTACTCCGAAGACTCTTATCCCGGCAGGGGATATCTTGAAGCTTTGGGAGTGGGGATGGAGGACATCGGTGAAAAGGATATTTGCATCCGCGGGAACTTCGCAACACTCGCGAATAATGGGAATGTACTCAACCGGAGGGCAGGCAGGGACGAAAAGGGGCTGGATGAACTGGCGGATAAACTGGACGGTATGGAGATAGGAGGCGTGCATTTCTCTGTCAGGAGGTCTGCTGGACACCGCGTTGTCATCGTAATGGGAGCTCTCGATCAAAAAATCGAGCTCTCGGGGGAGCTCACCTCTAACGACCCCGAAAAAACCGGCGTTCCAGTCATGCAGATAAAGCCCAGAAAACCGGAAGCCAGAGCCACTGCGAGCGTTCTGAACAAATTCGTGGCCAAAACTAACAAGATACTTTCGAAAGAACAGGTGAACAAAGAAAGAGAGCTCCCCGCGAACGTGCTCCTGCTCCGCGGTTTCGGGAAGAGAAGAGAGCTCAAAACCTTCAGGGAAACGTATGGTTTGAGCTCCTGCTGCATTGCGGGCATACCCATAGTGAAGGGGGTGGCTTCTTTCCTCGGGATGGACATAATAACGGTTCCGGGAGCGACAGGATATCCCGATACGAATCTGGAAGGGAAATTCCGTGAGACACTTGAAGCTTTGCAGAAGTACGACTTCGTATGGCTCCACATAAACGGGACGGACATACTCTCACATGACAGGAAAAGGGAGGGGAAAGCGAAGTTCATAGAGAAGATCGACAAAAACCTCGGAGAGATCCTGAAAAAAATCGACATGAAAGAAACCGTTGTGATAATAACCTCAGACCACAGAACTGCGAGCGACCCTTCCTACCCGTATTACAGTCACACCAAAGACCCGAACCCCATCCTGATCTCCGGGGACGGGATAAAACCCGACAGGATTGAGAAATTCGATGAAAAGTCATGCGCGGGTGGATTTTTCATAAAGGGGAACGGTCTGTTCCCTTTTGTTTTAAAGCAAATCAAGAGTAATGTCGATTAAATAATTCCATCCTTTCTTTGAAAAGACTTGCTTCTTCATCAAGTTTTGAAACACATACCCTCACCCCGTTCATTTTGTACTCCCCAAAAATTCCTAGAGGCGGTCCTATGGGTACAGTGAGAACACCGTATCTCGCGAGAGCTATCGAGAAGTCCCTGGAATTCATTTCAAGACCCTTTTTCGGACCCATTGTTATGTAAAAGGTTGCTGGAGGCTGCTTTTTTATTCCGTAGTCCATTTCCTCCACAACATCCAAGGATTCTATTATTCCCCTAACAGCCCTAAGCCTTTCTCCGTAAAACTTTCTTTGATCATCAAAATAAGATTCATCCCCCCTATTGATAACTTCAAAAAACTTCTCAAAAGCATACATTCCAGACGTGTTTGCGCTGGTTATATCTAACATGACCTTACGTTTCAACTTTTCACCAAAGGTTTTGGGGGAAGTTTTCCTATCAGGAGGGGGATAAAATTCAAGAAAATCCTCGGATTCCATATTAAGGACTTCGTCCGGCGCTACAATCGCTCCTATCCTGTTTCCCGGAGAAGAGCATAACTTTGAAGCAGAAATTGTTAAAAAGTAGTATTTAGAATGATTGGCTATCGTGTCATAATTAGGCTTTCCCTCCCATACCATTCCAAGATAGGTGGCATCTTGGTTAACGAATACCTTGTGTTTATTGGAAAGTTTCCCCATTTTCTTTAGATCTTTATTGAAAAATACTTTACCTGTTGGGTTGTTGGGGGAGGTTATGTTCATAAATAAATATTCGACTTCTCCCAACACTTTTTCTAATTGTCTATGAAATTCCTCTCCTCGGTATTCGCCAAAATTTAAGTAGCGGGATTCAAGTCCGGAGTCCCATATCTGTTCTTCAGTTGGAGGGAAATAAGGAGATATGTGGAGGGCTTTTTTAATTTTCGTGTTCGCCTTTCTGATGGTATCAAATACTATGCAATTTGCATTCATATTACCGCTGGTTATGAAGATATTTTTCTTTTTATATTTCGTTCCAAGTTTGCT
>JAZGEG010000012.1:0-3480 GCA_036478655.1 Candidatus Aenigmatarchaeota archaeon
TTTTATCAGTCCCTCCACCCGTTCCTTCTCGTTATCCTTAAGGCGGAGCTCCCTGAGCTTCGCAAGGGCTTCCATGAGGATTGAATCCCCCTGATCCTGGAAGAGGATCTTCACGGGAGAATGGGAAATTCTCGAAAACAGCGAGCGTTTCTCCCTGCTAATCCTCTCATCATGCTTCACGGTATACTCTAGTTTTTTAAGAGGCCTTTTAATCCCGGACATCTCTTCCCTTATTTCATTCTCTATTTCTGATCTTTCCTTCTCGAGCCCCTTTACCTCGCTCCCCAGGCTTTCGAAACCCTTATAATCATCACCCGAGAGGAACTCGTTCAGTTCCCTTTCCTTCTCCTTCTTTTCGCTTTTCTTGGTTTTTATCTTCTCCCGGAGCATGTTTTCCTGCATTTCCAGGTCTTTCGATCTCTTGATCAATTCGAATATCCTGTCTATCCTCGAATTTATCTCGCCCTCGAACCAGAGCGCTTTCCCCTTGAGGAGGGATTCCATTTCCTTCCTCCTGTTCTCGATGTTTTTCAGGGTTTTTATGATCTTCAGAGCCTCGCTCTTGAAATACTTGGAAAGAAGAATCGTCTGCTTGGGAGGGAGTTTCTGCATGCCTTTCAGGATCTTCCCTGTCCCCGAACAGAAATCCATTATCTCCTTGTGCTCGAAATTGCTCACGGCAGGGACGTTGTTCAGCAGAGAGATCGTCTTCCTGACGTAGTTATCCTTGACCATGTTGACAGGAGCATCCATCCTCTGACCGCTTTTGAATGCCTTTCCTGACAGCTCATTGTTGAGTTTCTTTATCTCCCTGAAATCCTCCCTTATCTTCGCGTACAGTTCCTTGACCCTTTCCCTTTCCATTGAAAGCTTTTCGGAGATTGATTTCTCCACCGTCTCTTTAACACTCCCCAGCTCAACCGATCCCATGTCCTGTAGCTGCTCGGGAGCTTCCTCTTCCTTCCCCCTCAGAAAATCGAAAAAACCCATAGACTTTTATTTGGGTTTAATATTTTAATGTTTTCCACGCCTTGCCCTCCCGGGGCTCTTACCCTTCAGGCATGCTATAAGAATTTAAAAATTTGCATCAAATAGTTCTCATGCAAAAAGGGAAAAATTCATACATGATTGAATTACTTGGCCTGGGGTTTTTCCGATCCTCTCTGGTTACAGATGTTTACAGCGCTCTTGAAATAATCAATAAGTCAGAAAACCCATTTCATCAAATTAGCAGAAAGCGGCCAGGAGAAGAAGATTGGAAGGGAATAGACTTCGGAACGCTGGAAGCCGATGCCCGAAGTTATTAGAAATGTCCGCTGTACTTTCGGGGCGGCGGGCATAGAAATATAAAACTCTTTCTTTATCATAAATCATGGCTGTTGATGAGAATTACGTAAGGGGATTGGGGATAACATCTGGCGATCCGGTTAGAATTGTTCTTTACGGTAGCAAAGGTGGGGCACTGGGGTTCTTCGAGGGCTTTGAGTTCACAAGCGGGGATCTTGTTTATAGGGTGCCCAATCCTGATCTTGGCTCACTTGAAACCAGAGAATTCGACCTAGATCCCAATGAAATAAAAGATGTGATACTGTTAAAAGAACTTCCTAAGTGGCGGATGTAGAAAAATTTTTATTTTCGGGGCGGCGGGCGGTTGGAGGATAGCCCCTGAGGCTTTTTATCCTATCTCGCTTATATTGGAGAGGGGACAATGTTTTAAAGAGGGGAACATGCTGAGGAAAAGGATACACTATGCTTTTATCGTGGTTGTCGTACTCCTGCTAATAGGGACGGTGTATTACGCCAACGTTGAGGGCTGGTCGTACGTCGATTCCTTTTATTTCTCCACAATCACTCTCACAACGATAGGCTTCGGTGATTTCGTCCCCACAACCCCCGGAGCGAAAATATTCACCTCCATATACGCGCTCTTGGGGATAGGGATAATGCTTTACATACTCAGTTCTGTGATAGGAGTATTCATATTCAAGCAGGAGAGGTACTTCGACAAGCTCTTCTTCCCCATGCGAAGGATGAGGAAGAAGGAGAGGGAGATAGAGAAGCAGGAAAAGAAGATTGAAAAACAGGAGAAGAGGATAGAGAGGGAAGAGGACGAAATAGAGGAACACGCAAAGAGAATAAAAATGAAAGAGAGGGAGATAGAGGGGGAGGAAGTGGAAATAGACAGGCTGAAAAGAAAAATAGAGAAAAGGGCCGGAAAAGCCAAAAAATAATGCTTTTTTTCGTCAATAAAACACCGTTTTTTGGTAAAAAACCGATATAAATCGACCAATAGCAAGCTTTATAAGTATGTAATTTAATTATTAAATAGTGATAAAAATGACGGGGTATAAGAGGGTTGGAAAGTATCTAGGTGGAAACAACCAGAAAGCATACTTGAACACTAATCCTAATAGTCTAGACTTTGGTTATGTAGAAAAGGAACTAGAGCCGGAATTCCATGGTGACAGCCCCCATAAACATTGGAAGGGGGAAAGGAGGGCTGATGCTGCTGTTGAAGCTCCCAAAGTATTCCCTGATTTGTTCCCAGAGACAGAAAAAATAGGGCCAGGAAAAATACGAATGAAGTATGTTAAAGGGGGCATAACCTTTGGGGATGCTTTGAAAAATAGTGATTTCCCCACACTTTATAACATTCTTAGAAAGTTGAAAATAGTTCATGACAAGGGATATATTCATGGTGATGTAAACGAAGAAAATATACAACACGGACCAGTTCTCTCGGTCGATACCGAAACATTTGGTCGTGGTAATCGTTTTCACGACCTCAAAAAAGCGATGGATATTGTATATAAAAAAGGCAGAGGTAAGATTGCAGACTATTTTAACAAAGTTATAGTAGGTCTTTATGGTGAACCGGTTCTTGAATAGCTGAGTTCTGCATAAATTATATCCAAGGATTTCCCGGGGTGTGGGGTGGTTTGGGGGAATCAGAGCAAACCTTTAAAAGTTTCCGCAAAGAGCAGGAACGCGATGAGGAAAGTATTTAAATTATGTCACTACTTTGCAATCATGGCAGAATACAGACTGAATCCCAGGAAATTTTTAGTAATGGGGAGGGCAGTCAAACTTACAATGGACCTCCCGGGAGGAATGGGCTATTTATTCGAAAGATGCGGCAGTTATACGAACAGCCCCAAAAAAACGTTTAAAGAGATAATGAGAATAGCCAAACGAGGTTTAAAGGAAGGGATTATAACGGAAGAAGAATTCTATGTTATGAAACACAGGATGCCGGGATACAAACGCAGGAGATACCCTTATAAAACCCTGCACCAGCTTGCTGAAGAGTTTGGATTCGGGGAAGCGAAAAGAGATGAAATAATGAGTACCGTTGAACTTACTGCCGCCTACAAACTGATGTTTGAATATTTAAGTGATTGTTATCACTTCGAAAATGATAAACTGGTGGTCGAAAATAAAAAATGATTTCTTGCTCTGGGGATTTCCCGGGGCGGCGGG
>JAZGEG010000013.1:0-21865 GCA_036478655.1 Candidatus Aenigmatarchaeota archaeon
ATGGTTGAAAGCGAGGAGGTCAATGAATTCAGGAACGAGAAGGGAGAGTTCATAGCGAACTAACCGCTGTCCCACGGAATGTTTAAATAAGTTATCAGCAAATAGGTAAGAAGGTGAATAAAGATGAAAAGGTGGTATGTTCACGGGTGATGTAGTTCATCACAGATAACGTTAGCCCTAGTTCTAAAACATTCAAAAGGAAACTGAAGATCGATTCCAAGGGAAGGATTTCAATACCTTCTGAGGTCAGGAAGAATTTCGGCTTAGAGGAAGGTAGCGAAATAGAACTGATTTTCGATCTGAGGAAGAATTTCTTAGTTCTAGTTTTCGAAAATGGTCAGGATAGTGTAACGGTTAGCACAGTAGATTGTGGATCTGCTAGTCCGGGTTCAAATCCCGGTCCTGGCCCTAGAAATAATAAGCGGGGTAGGTTCAAATGAAACTTATTCTTTTGTCAAAAAACATTGAACGTGTAAAGGTTCTCGTGCCCAAGAATAGCGCATTGAGGGAATATAGAGAAAAGGCATTGAAAATGATCGGCGTGCCAGACAAAAAAATAACGGAAGTGAGGGGAGAAGACATACCATTTCTGCTCGAAGAATACAAAAACAAAGGGAAAAAAGCCATAGGGTTGACAGGTGAAGACCTATTCAAAGAATACACCTTTTCTGTCCGATTTACCAAGGTTAGGGTTTTAAAAAGAATTGAATGGAAGGACAAAAAAGCGATGTTCGGTAAACCGACATTATGCTTGCTGGGACCGAAAAACTCATCACTTGAGGGTCTCCCAAAGGAACTGAAGGTTTGTATCAATTATAAGTATAAGTTATTGGCAAAGAGGTATCTTAATTTCCTTGAAAGAAAAATGGGTTTCAATTTCAGAAAAATATATACAAAAGGGACAACAGAGACCACTTACTCTGAAGGATTATCAGATTTGGTAATAGATATCGTATACACTGGTGCTTCTATAAAAAAAGCAGGATTAAGAGTGTACGAGAAGATATTCTCAAGCGATTTTGTTATACTGGGTGGTGGAGATGATAAAGCCTAGATTGTCTGTGAGAGAAATGATCAATTATGACCCCCCTAAAGAAGGGAGAAAAGGAAAGCTGAGACTGGATTTCAACGAAAACACGATCGGCTGCAGTCCAGAGGTCATCAAAGCGATAAGTAAACTGAAACCTGAGGATTTCGCTGTTTACCCTGAATACTTTGAAATGACCAAGAGACTCGCAAGATACGCGGGGGTTAAAGATTCGGAAATAATGCCGGTGAACGCCACTGATGAGGCGATAATGTGCGTTATGAACACGTATGTCGAGAAGGGGGAAGAAGTCTTGATACCCATCCCGACCTTCGCGATGTTCAAATTCTATGCGAGCATTGCAGGAGCGAATGTAAAGGAAATTCTTCACAACAAGGATTTGTCCTTCCCCACGGCAAGGTTTATTAAGGCAATGAACAAGAATACAAAGGTTGTTGTCCTGGCGAATCCCAATAACCCTACAGGGAGTTCGATATCCGAAAAGGACATTCTTAAAATCGTCAAGAAAGCGAAAGAATTCAAAGCTCTGGTCTTTATAGATGAGGCCTACTATGAGTTCTACGGAAAATCTTCGAAAGGTCTGATAAAAAAATACGATAACGTTATCGTAACCCGGACTTTTTCCAAGGCCTTCGGATTGGCGGGAATAAGACTTGGATACATACTTTCGAATGAGGAGAACATAAGAAATCTTCTGAAAGCCAACTCCCCTTACAGCATATCTTCTCTTGCAGTGAAGAGCATTTTCGCTGCCCTGGAAGACAAGGATTTTGTAAAGGGATACGTGAGGGAGACGAAAAAGGCCAAGAAAATCATGTTCAAGCGGTTGAAGGAATTTGGCATTAAAACCTATCCCACCTCGGCTAATTTCCTGATAGTCAAATTCGGGGACAACGCCCTGGAAATTTACAGGAAACTTAAGGAGAAGGGGATCCTTGTCAGAGACAGGACAAAGTATCCCTTGTTAAAGGGCTGCCTGAGGATAGGGATAGGAACGGTGGAACAGACTGAAATATTTTTGAGGGAACTGGAAGATGTTTTGGGTAGGATGAAGGACGCCGTTATTCTTGATATAGATGGTGTCCTGGTCGATGTCAGTAAATCTTACAGGTTCGCTATCAAGAAAACCGCCGAGTATTTTTTTGGAGAGGAAGTATCGCTCAAAGAAATACAGGACTTGAAGAACGAGGGGGGTTACAACAATGACTGGGACTGCACGAAAGAGATCATAAAGAGGAGGGGGAAGAGTGTTGAAAGGGGAAAGATAGTAGAAAAATTTCAGGAGTTATACCTTGGAAGAAACTTCGACGGGCTGATAAGGAATGAAAAGTGGTTGATGAAAAGGGGAATTCTCGAAAAACTCTCGAAAAAATACAAACTCGGGATATTCACGGGAAGGCCCAGGGAAGAGGCTTTGTACGTGTTGAAACTGGCGGGAGTGGAGAAATTCTTCAGCGTTGTCCTATCAATGGAGGATATTCCCAAGGGGAGGGGAAAACCGGATCCCTACGGCCTTAACAAGGCGATGAAGTTACTTGGAGTGAAGAGAGCTTGGTATTACGGAGACATGGTGGATGACATGAAAGCCGCGGTCAGGGCTGGGATAAAAGGAATAGGTGTCCTCCCTCCTCATGACAAGAGCGGGAAAATGAAGGAGCTGCTTTCGAAGAACGGCGCTGAAACAGTTATCGATAATATAAACCAGTTAACGGAGGTGCTGGAATGAGGAAGGCGAAAGTCGAGAGGATTACGAAAGAAACGCAGATAAAGTTAAGCCTGAACGTGGATGGGAAGGGAGGAAGTGAAATAAGGATGGATATAGGTTTTCTCAAACACATGCTTGAATCTTTCGCGAAACACGGTCTCTTCGATATGAGAATGGAGGCGAAGGGGGATTTCGAAGTCGACCAGCACCACACAATAGAGGATGTTGGTATCGCGCTAGGACAGGCCTTCAAGCAGGCGTTAGGAGATAAGAAGGGGATAAACAGGTCCGGGTATTTTGTCTATCCCATGGACGATTCGCTGGCGGTGGTTGCCGTGGACATTGGTGGGAGGCCCTATCTGAAATACGAAGCTAAATTCAGGAGGAGGTTCTGCGGGGATTTGGACACCGATCTCTTGGAGGATTTCTTCTATGGGTTCGCTGCAAATGCTGGTATAAATATACACATAATCATGCCTTACGGAAGAAATGATCACCACAAGATCGAGAGCATATTCAAGGCTTTTGCGAAAGCTATGAAAATGGCATGCTCGAAAGATCCGAGGTTGAAAAATTCAATTCCAAGTACTAAGGAGATGATATGATGATGGAAAAGAGAATAATAGCTTGTCTTGATATGAAGGAAGGAAGGGTAGTCAAAGGTATAAGATTCGTGAAGTTCAGGGATGTTGGTGATCCTGTAGAACATGCGAAAGCTTATGAAAGGCAAGGGGCTGATGAACTGGGCTTTTTAGATATAACAGCTTCCTACGAGAAAAGGAAAACAGCGATTGAAATTGTGGAAAAGGTGGCGAAAGAAATTTCCATTCCTCTCTCGGTTGGAGGAGGGATAAGAACTGTTAATGAAGTGAGAAATCTGCTAAACGCTGGAGCCGAGAAGGTGAGCATTGGGACTTACGCTGTTCGTAACCCAGAGTTGATCAGAATGGTTTCCGAAAGGTTCGGTTCAAAAAAGACAGTTCTTTCAATAGATGCGAAGAGAACGAATGGTTCTTGGGAGATCTACATCGATGGTGGGAGAACGAAAACGGGAATTGACGCCCTTGAATTTGCGAAAAAGGCGGAAAGGCTAGGAGCAGGGGAGATACTGCTGAATTCCATAGACAGGGACGGGACAAGAAAGGGATACGATCTTGAATTGAACAGGATATTCAGCGAGAATCTGAGAATCCCTGTTATCGCCTCAGGAGGAGCGGGAAGTCTCAAAGATATATTGGATGTTTTGACAAAAGGGAAGACTGATGCCGCCCTTCTCGCTTCAGTCCTCCACTTCGGGAAATTCACTATAGGAGATGTAAAGGAATATCTCAAGAAGAACGGGGTGGTAGTCAGATGTTAATACCTTCGATAGATCTGATGGACGGGAAGGCTGTTCAGCTAAGGAGAGGAAAGGAGAAAATACTGGAAGTAGATGATGTTATGAAACTGGTAAAGGAATTTCGGAGGTACGGTGAGATAGCGGTTATAGACCTGGATGCGGCCCTAGGCAGGGGAGATAACATCGGAATGATAAAGAAAATATGCAGGATTTCAGAATGCAGGGTCGGAGGAGGGATAAGAACGATAGAGAAGGCAAGAGAGTTGATCAAGGCAGGAGCGAAGAAAATAGTAATCGGTACCCAGGCAAACAGAGATTTTCTTGAACAGCTTCCAAGAGACAAGCTCATAGTTGCTGTTGATTCAAGAAACGGGAAAGTGGTAAACAACGGATGGAGAAATGAAACGGACAAAACCCCGAAACAGGTTATAAAGGAACTCGAGAACTACTGTTCCGGATTTTTGTTCACGATCGTTGAAAGGGAAGGGATGCTGAATGGAACGGATTTAAAGGCAGTAAGGGATTTGATAGGAATAACGAAAAACAAGATAACCGTGGCTGGAGGCATAGCAAATGTGGAAGAGATAAAGGAAATGGAGAATTTGGGTTTTGATTCCCAGATTGGAATGGCCTTGTATGAAGGGAAAATAAGTTTACAGGAAGCGTTCATTTCTTTGATGGACTTTGAAAAAAGTGAACTGATTCCGACTATGGTTCAAGACAGCAAAAGACAGGTCATTATGCTAGCTTATTCGAGCAGGGAATCTTTGAGGAAGACACTCGAAACCGGGAAAGCCTGGTATTACTCGAGATCAAGAAAAAAACTCTGGATGAAGGGGGAGGAATCGGGAAACACGCAGGAATTGCTGAATGTGAAATACGATTGCGACAGGGATACCTTACTTTTCACAGTGATGCAGAAAGGCTTTGGGTGTCACAAAGGAAAATATTCATGTTTCGGAGAAAGTCAGTTCGATCTTCAGGAACTATACGAAATCATTCAGGACAGGATCAAAAATCCAAAGGATAATTCGTATACCTCGAAACTGACCTTCAAAGAGATCAGGAGAAAGATAAACGAGGAGGCATACGAAATAATAGAGGCGGGAAACAAAGAGAAGATCACGTCGGAAATAGCTGACCTTGTCTATTTCATCATGGTCCTTATGGCGAAGAAGGGAATAAAGATAGAGGACATATTAAACGAACTGGATGGGAGGAGAAAATGAAAATTGTAAAGCAAATAATCAGCGAAGTGAAGGAAAACGGGGATGAAGCCGTGAGGAAGTACACGGGAATTTTTGACAAAATCAGACCAGAGAATTTCGAGGTAAGCAGATTGGAGATAAAGAGCGCTTACAAAGAAGTGGACCAGGATTTTATCGAAACAATAAGAAAAGCCGCGATAAACATCGAATTATTCGCTAGGAAACAAATGAGACAATTCGAAAATTTCGAATACAGGAAAAATGGGGTGACTCTCGGTCAAAAGATCATACCTATCGAAAACATCGGGGTTTACGTTCCGGGAGGGAACTACCCTCTGATTTCGACAGCGCTCATGTGCATAATACCCGCGAAAATCGCTGGTGTCAAGAACATCGTGGTTTGTTCACCGAGGATAAAACCGGAAACAATAGTGGCTGCTGATTTCGCGGGGGCTGACAGGATTTTTAATATTGGAGGAGCCCAAGCAATAGCAGCCTTGGCGTACGGAACGGAAACCATCCCGAAAGTCGATAAGATAGTGGGACCAGGAAACATTTACGTTACTAGCGCAAAGAAAGAGGTTTACGGTAAAGTGGGGATCGATTTCCTCGCAGGTCCCTCAGAGGTTTTGATAATAGCGGATGAATATGCAAACCCAAAAATTATTGCCGCGGACCTGCTCGCTCAGGCAGAGCACGATGTTAATTCGAAATTAATACTGATCACGAATTCGGAAAAGATCATAAGAGATACGGAAAGGGAATTGAAAATCCAGCTCAAGAAATTAAAAACGAAAGATATCGCTGCGGAGGCGTTAAAAAACAAAAGGATGATAAAAGTCAAAAGCCTCCGGAAAGCTCTTGAGCTTTCAAATGAAATCGCTCCCGAACACGTTGAACTTCAAATTAAGAATCCAAGGAAATATTTGAACAGATTGAAAAATTACGGTTCCCTATTTCTAGGGGAATATTCAGACGTGGCTTTCGGAGATTACTCCAGCGGGACGAATCACGTTTTGCCAACGGGCAGTGCGGCGAAGTACACCGGAGGACTGTCTGTTAATGATTTTATTAAAATACAAACATATCAATATATTAATAAAGAAGGGGCGAAAGATCTGGGCAAAATCACTGCAAAATTCGCCTCACTTGAAGGCCTGGATGCGCACAGAAAATCCGTTGAAATAAGGCTGAAAGAAGGGGATTAACATGCCGGAAAAATTCGAACTTAAGAACGCAAGGGGAGCGAGGGACTTTTTGCCAGAGGAGAGTATAGTGAGGCAGAAGGTAATAGATGTGTTCAAATCAATATTCGAGAAATACGGGTATTCCCCGCTCGAAACCCCATCGATCGAGAGATACGACGTGCTCTCAGCGAAGTTCGCGGGCGGGGCGGAGATCGTGAAGGAAATTTTCAAGCTCAAGGATCAGGGAGGCAGGAAGCTCGGTTTGAAATACGACCTCACGGTTCCAATGTGCAAGGTTGTTGGGATGAACCCGAACATCCCCAAGCCCTTCAAGCGCTATCAAATACAGACCGTATGGAGGGACGGCCCTGTTAAATTAGGAAGGTACAGGGAGTTCCTTCAGTGTGATATTGACATCGTGGGGACGAAGAGCATGATGGCGGATGCTGAGATACTGGCAATGGTTGACGAATTTTTCAAAACATTGAGTTTGGATATTGTGATCAGGGTCAGCAACCGAAAGCTGATGAACGGGATACTGGACTACGCGGGGATAAAGAAGAACAAGATGGATGCGATCCTCTCGATAGACAAGCTCGAGAAATTCGGGATCAAGACCGTGAAAGAAGAGCTCAAGAGCAAGGGCTTCGGGAAAAAGCAGATAGAGAACGTTCTGAAGGTTTTGAAGGTCAAGGGAGGCAACAAGGAAGTTCTTGAAAGGGCAGGGAAATTAATGAAGAGCGAAGAGGGGAAGGAAGGGGTGAAGGAACTGAAGGAACTCCTCGAATACTGCGGACTCATGGGATTCGAAATACAGATAGATATCTCGCTTGCCAGGGGACTTGAATATTATACGGGGCCTGTGTACGAAGCATTTGCCAAAAAATCGAAGGTAACTTCCTCTTTGGCTGGAGGCGGGAGATACGATAAAATAATAGGGATGTATATAGGAAAGGGTGAATACCCCGCAACAGGGATTTCATTCGGCTTCGAGCCCATACTGGAGGCCATGAAGGAAAAGAAAGGGAAGGGGAAGGTCAAGACTGTAACGCAGGTCCTGGTCATACCGATCCAGACTTTGAAGGAATCGATAAAGATCGCGAAGGAGCTCAGGAAGCTCGGGGTGAAAACGGAAATAGATCTGCTCGGAAGGGGGATTTCGAACAATCTTAGCTATGCGAATTCTCTGGGGATCCCGTACGTGATTTTCGCGGGGAAGAAGGAATTGAAGCTGAAGAAAGTGAAGCTCAGGGACATGAAATCAGGGAAGGAAAAAATGCTGAAATTGAAGGAAATTCCCAAAAAAATTGCATGATATACATTTTTAAATCCATAGTTTTACTTAATTAATTAATCATGGCGTTTAAAATCATGACGTTTAAAATGATATATCAAAGATTACTTCTTTGGAGATATCATACATAGGTGATAATATGGTAATGAGAAGAATAAGACACATTAAAGATTCAAAAACGATAGTTCCGGACACTTCCGTTCTGATAAACAGGAAGCTTACGGAACTGATAGAGAAAGGAGAGCTGGACAAGAGCAAGATAGTGATACCAAGAATTGTTATTGATGAACTGCAGGCGCAGGCGTCCAGGGGAAAGGATATCGGATTTCGAGGACTGGATGAGATAAAGAATGTAAGAAGTTTTTGCGAAAAGCACAAGATAAAGCTGACCTTTGATGGGACAAGACCCACACAGGAGGACATAAACCTCGCGAAGAAGGGAAGGCTGGACGCGTTAATAAGGGATTTCGCTGTGAAGGAGAATGCTACCCTCATCACGAGCGATTACGTTCAGGCGTTGGTTGGCGAAGCCGAGAACCTATCCGTGATGTACATCCCGTTCGATATCAGTAAGAAACCGATAAAGCTTGAGGAATTCTTCACACCGGACACGCAGTCCGTTCATTTGAAAGTGAAGGTGAAACCCTACGCCAAAAGGGGGAAACCGGGTGATGTTAAGCTCGTCCACCTCAGGGACAAGCCAGTAGACGGGGACGAACTGAAATCCATAATTTACGAGATACTTTCAAAAACCCATAAAGATCCAGGCTCTTTCATAGAGATAGGGAAGCATGGGGCGATGGTCGTACAGATGGGGCAATATCGAATATCCATAACAAGACCGCCATTCTCCGAAGCTACTGAGGTGACCGCGGTCAAACCAATAGTGAAACTCGAACTGAAGGACTACAATCTCCACAAAGAACTTGAGAACATGATTGTTACAGACCCTCAGGGTATTCTCATAGCAGGACCTCCGGGTTCAGGAAAGTCCACGTTCGCCGCGAGCATCGCGGAATTCCTCTCAAAAAAGGGGAAAGTTGTCAAAACATTCGAACAGCCAAGGGATTTGCAAGTGGGACCAGAAATAACCCAATATGCCCCGCTAGAAAACGACTGGGAGAAGACAGCGGAGCTTCTCCTGTTAGTCAGGCCTGATTATACGATCTTTGATGAGATCCGGAAGACCAGGGATTTCCGAGTGTTCGCTGACATGAGATTAGCGGGTGTTGGAATGATTGGAGTCGTACATTCCACAGATTTGATTTCGGCAATACAGAGGTTCATAGGAAGGATAGAGCTAGGGATGATACCTCACGTTGTCGATACTGTGATTTACATAAAGAACGGGAAGATAGAGAAGACCTACACGTTAAATCTCACAGTGAAAGTCCCGACAGGCATGACTGAACAGGATCTGGCGAGGCCTCTTGTCGAGGTGAGGGATTTCGAAAGCAAGAGGCTTGAATACGAGATATACACGTTCGGGGAGGAAAACGTGATAATCCAAATAAAGGAAGCTCCCAAAAAGCTCAGGGAAAAGGTCGAGAAAGTGATAACAAACGAACTAGGAAGGATAGGCAAGGACTTCCAGGTCGAATTCCTTTCTGACAGCAGGATCGTCCTTAAAGTGAGGAACGATGCCATAGCAAAGGTTATAGGCAGGCAGGGTAAGAACATCGAGGCCCTCGAAAGGAAAACGGGCGTAGGAATATCTGTCGAACCTATTGAAAAAACTTTCAAAAATGAAATCAAATACTTCGTGGGAGAAAAAGGAGCGATGTTCAACCTAAAGGTCGAGAAGAAATTCTCAGGCAAGCAGGTTGATCTTTACGATGGAGACGAATATCTGTTTTCGCCTGTTGTGGGGAAGAACGGGAACATTAGAATACGAAAGAAATCGGAAGAGGGGAGAAAGGTTCTGCGCGCGATCAGTTCGAAGAATTTGAAGCTTATGGTTTAATCTATTTCTTCATTCCTCTTATCAGCTGTTTTATTATTTCAAGATCCCTCTGTATATCCTCGATCTCGAGTTCTGCCTTCCTGTTGATCCTGTAGTCCTGCTCGGCTTTAACCCTGTCCCTTTCCGTCTGCCTGTTCTGGCTCATGAGTATAATGGGGGCCTGTATCGCTGCCAGGCATGAAAGTGTAAGATTAAGAATTATGAAGGGCCACGGATCCCACTGGTACAGGAATCCTATGGTGTTTGCAGCCATCCATATACCCATGAATACGAAAAGAAGGATTATGAATGTCCAGCTCCCGACCCATTTCGTTACCCAGTCCGATGCCTTCTGCCCGAATGTTCTCGGTTTCGGGCCTCTTACGATATGCTGAAGAACCTTTCCCTTTTCATCTTCAGTGACTATCTTTTTCTTTAATTCCTGTTTGGTTAGTTTTTTTACTGGAGGTTTTTGGTTAGTTTTGTTCATAACTAATAATTCACTGAATTCCTATAAATCCGTTTGCTAAAGAATATTCTCCATTTCTTTTAAATCATCTGAAATCCCGCTCAGGTCGTTTCCGAGATCAGAAAGCGTGTTGGCTGCTTCGTCAGGGTTTGTTACCCTTTCCGTTAGAAAAGGCAATACCCCGCCATAACTTGTGTAAAGGAGGAATCCTATAACACCCACTAAAACAACCACGACTAAAACCAGGGCATATACTTTCATGCTACCTCCTTTATCGCTTTTTTCCGTCTCATCACTTTTAGTCATTCAATTCCTCCTTAAGGTCTTAGGAGACCATTTTCTCGAGTATGCTGCTTATATACGTTCTCAGCTCGTATACATCCTCTTTAATCTCGCTTCTTATTCCCTCCAGGTTATCAAGATTTTCCCTTATCTTCGCAACTATATCATCAATCATATCCTTCGCATGGGCGAACTTGTCCGCCACTTCTCTGAATTTCTTCGCCCTCTCCGCATCACCAACAGAATCGTAATATTCGGCTAAGGCCTTGGACTGCTTCTCAAGCTTGTCCATTTTAACCCTGATTCCCTCGAGCTTCATAACCATTTCAAGGAAATCGTCCCTGTCCACTTCCTTAACACAGCACTTCTCAGAATTAGTTTTGCAGGCGAATCCTGTCTCCTCAAATCCTGATCTACAGGATTTCTCAAAATGAATACAATACCCGCCCTTCTGTTCGCATTCGGTTCCCTCTGCTTTAATATCGCTCGGATACTTGTCCAGATACGCAACCAAAAGCTGTTTCGGATGCGGCGGCATGCACCTGTAATGCGTTTCACACACACCACCCATACACGGTGGTGTGAATTCCTCTTTGGCTTCATCACCCTTACATGTACATCGAGGTTGAACAGAATCCATACCACAGTAAACCGATGGTTTGTCAGCAAGAGGCATCCCGGTTATAACCATCCCGGTCAAGAAATCAGACTCTTTAACAGCTACCTCTTCCTTTATTGCTATCTCCACTTCACTAACGCTTGGTTGAATCGCGGTCGTTGCGGAAACTGATTCGACAGCCCTTACAGCGGTTGCAGTCGTATAATAGGGCATATCCCCCAAAACAGCTATCAGGAATGTCTTGTACGTCCAAAAGTATACCTTCTGACCGTAACTCTTGATAACGTATATGTAATAATCACCTATCTTTTCCTCACTCGGAGAGTACTGACTCTCACTGAAAATCTGTTTTAAGGCTTTTTCCAGCTCTTCCCTTGTTTCAAAATCGTACACGATAGTAGCGTATTGCCTGTTATCCTTTTCGTAAAGCGCCATGTAACCCATTGAGTTTGCAGGACCGGGATAGAATTGCGCATCCATGTATTTGTAACCGTCTATGTCTTTGAGTATGAGGTATTTTTCCAGCAGGGATGAATCGTAAACCCTGAATGAAGTGGGATGAATTATCATGTCTCCTCCTTCGGAAACCGAGCCTACATTATAAAGACCAACCGCATCTGTCCCTGTGAATGTCCCGGTGTATCTGCAAGTAGTGTAAGTCTTGCATGGCGGGCAGTAAAGACCCGGAGCGCACACAGGACACTCACCAATATCGCAATCAGGTCTTAGGATGACCACCTCAGAGGTGCCGTAAGGATTACTAACAGACACCTTAATCTCCTCCACCCTTAAGTCCCCGGTTTCAAAAGAATTCGTGTATATCTCAACCCGCTCATTAATATCATAGGCGTATTTGTCAGTGTAAAGATACAAATAATTGTAGGAAGGAACGCACCTGTAATACGTACACATTTCGCTCGTGCCACCACATTCATTCCATACACTAAAGCTATTCACTCCACACTTTCCGTAATCACTGCAATGCCCACTACAGAAATCTTCCGCATATTTTTTCCACGTTTCTGAACTCTTGCATGAAGTCTTTCCGCCTTCATATGATTCTTCCCCGTCATAACACTGCCAATAAGCATTACGATACCCCTTTGTTGTTCCAGTTGTTGTTACAGGGACTTCAATTCCTTCTTCAGCTTCTTCCAAACACGGAGCTTCAAACTTCTCCTTCCTATAACCTGTCTCACATATACAACCCGGGTCTGAAGATTGCGAACCGCAATAGTTCGCTTCTTTGCAGTCTGCCGGGCAGTTCTTCTCGTTTTCAGGTATCGGACATCCCAAAGCCTCACATGTAGCTATGTCGCAAACCCCGTTACCGCAGTTCGGTGTGCAATCCTCGGAACACTTAACGTGGCAGTATGCCGTACACCCACCACATCCCGATGTTTTTGTGGCTGTTGTAGCGACTTGCTGAGTGCTTGCAGTTCCTGTTACTACTGCAGAAGTGCTTCCAACTGGAGTTCTGGCCTCTACACTCTCTGGAAGAGGCTCGACAGGGCATGCGTAACAAAGTGTCTCGCATACCAATTCCTTTTCATCCTCATCACAGAAACCATCACCGCATTTTGTCGAAATGTGGATGTAAAGGGTTTCCTTATCTGAGATGTATGGACACTCTTCCTCGCTTACAGAGGCCACGAACGTCCATTCACCTTCGTATTCAGGACCCGAAGGTATGGTTGAACCTTCCTTGTAAACCCCGTTTGAATCTGTGTAGTAAGTTGATGTCTGGCCTTCTCTTGCGTTGTAAATGTTGAACACCTGGTTTGGCATCAGGTTTCCATAACTATCATAAATTTCCACAGTAACCTCGAAGTAATCGCCCGGGTAATAGTCATACTTGTTGAAGTCCATGTCTATTTTCTCAGGACACTTCCCACTTTTCACACACGCCCCATCCCTGCAGCCGTTCGGGCAATCATAAACTCCTACTACGCCTTCATTACCATAACAGTAATATTCTGTTAATCTGTCGCCATCACATTTATCGTAACTTACAGAAACTACATCTCCTGAGATTATCTCACGTACACCTTTCACATAATAATCCTTCCCGCCGTCAGTATCCGTGCATATGTCTGGACAGCTTGCCTTTGAAAAGATAGCATAGCCTGTGTCACCAATACTGCATTGACCAACATCATCACTATATTCAGCAATACCATAACAAACTGTTCCAGTACCAACCACATTACATAAAGCAAAAGGGTCATCTCCAGGTATGTAGTCAACTGGGAAAACCTCATCAACATTATCTTCAATCCTCTTTACTATATAACCTCTTTTTGTTTGATTTTGACTTTTGCAGACCCCATCCTCGCAGCCGTTCGGGCAAATTTGACAGAGTTCGCCGCCACCGGCAACCACACATTCCCTTTCTATGCAATTATAATGGGTTACTATAATGCACCGGTCAGAGTTTTTACAGTAATGTTCTCCCTCATTTTCAGAAGGACAGTCTTCCTTAGTCGTACACTCTGGTATACACGCCCCACTCTCACACCCTATTTCACATTCATATTCTTCACTCTTCGGTCCTTGATAACAGTAGTTTTCTTTAAGAATGAAATCGCTTTTACAAATGTCTAGATTACTCCCGTTCTCCCATTGAACTCTGCCGGCTGTGTAATAATCCTTCCCGCCATCCGAATCCTCGCAAAGACCTTCCCCGCAATCATCCGGGCACGACTCGTGGAATTCTCCAAAAGTTAGCATTAGGCCTGTTATTTCTTGGGAAGCACCAAAGTATATCGTAGTTATATCATCAACTTTTACGGTAACCCCTGCTATGGTGTACCACTTCCCTTCTTCAACCTCTTTTACAGCACCATCAAGATTTATAATAGCTTTGGTGTAATTCCCTGAAAAGCCCAAAAGCTCAACAGTGTGTTCTTCTTCGAAAATTTTGAAAGTAGAGACATCGCCTCCCGTGAGTGTTACTCCGACATTTTCACAAAGGCCGTTCCCGCAGTAAACTCCTGGCGCAGAAGTGTAATTTATAATCAAGAAAAAAGCTAGGATTGCGAATCCTGAGAGCAGATTTTTTTTCATTAATTGATAATTTGTATGAATATTCTTATATAAGTTCCGATTTCTTTCGGTAGAATACGAATTATCCCGTTCCCATTCCAAGGCCGAACTGCTTCGCAAGCTTCGCGAAAGGACCGCGCTTGAACGCCTTCCCGCCGCCCGTCATTTTCATGACCTTCTTTACCTGTTTGTAATTCTTAAGCAATTCCCTTACCTCCGCCTGGGTCGCCCCGGAACCCTTCGCAATCCTCTGGACCCGAGACTGCTTTATCGTGTCGGGGTCTTCCCTTTCCTTCGGCGTCATGGAGTCGATCACGAACTTCCACCTCTTCATCTTGTCTTCCTGGACGTCGAGGAAGTCCTTCGGCATTTTCTTCGCAAGCGCTCCTCCTGAGAAACCCGGGATCATGTCCATAAGGCTCGACATGGAACCCATTTTCTGCAGCGAACCCAGCTGCTCGTAGAATTCGTTGAGCGTGAATCTACCCTCGATTAATTTCTTCGCGGTGTCCTCCGCTCCTGACTCCTTCGCCTTCTCGAGCAAACCCTGCATGTCCCCGTAGCCTATCACCCTCGAAACGAACCTTTTCGGGTCGTATTCCTCGAAGGCATCGAGTTTCTCCCCGACACCTATCATCCGGACATTGGATTCGGAAACAGCGGAAGCCGCTAGCGATCCCCCTCCCTTTGCCGTCCCGTCGAGTTTCGTGACTATCAGGCCTGTTATCCCAACGAGCTTGTTGAACTCCTCGGACTGTTTTCTCGCGGCCTGCCCTATGTCAGCCGGGATAACAAGGAAAACCTCATCCGGTTTTATAATCTCTCCCATCTTTTTCAGCTCCTTCGCCAGCTTGCCATCCAACGCGTCCCTCCCGGCCGAGTCGAATATGAGGACGTTTTCTTTCGATGATTTCAAGGCGTTTTTTGCTATATCCTCGGGTTTCTTCCCCTTGAGATATACAGGGATATCGACCTGCTTCCCTATCTGTTTCAGCTGGTCCTGCGCTGCCGCCCTGTGCGTGTCGCACGCGACGAGCGCCACAGACAGCCCCCTCTTCTTGAACCAGCGGGCGAGCTTCCCGCACGTGGTTGTCTTCCCCGAGCCGAACAGCCCTATCAAAAGGATTTTCTGATTCTTGAGCGAGAGCTTCCCTGTTTCCTTCCCGAGAAGCGAAACGATCTCCTCATACAGGGTCTTTATGAAATACTCCTTCAGGGTCATCCCCTTCGGAGGCTTTTTCTCCAGAACCTTATTCTTTATGTTCCGGGAGATATCAGAAACAAGCCTGACGTCAACATCCGATTGTATGAGCGTTCTCTGAAGGTCACGGATTATGGATTCAACCGCTTCCTTGTCCACCACCCCCAGTCCCATGACTCTCTTGAAAACCCCCTTCACTCCTGATCCGAATTTTTCCAACACCATTCTCACGCCTCTAAGATGCCTTTAAGTTTATAAATTCATAGTTATATATAAATTTGGAATTTAGCCTCACAGAAACCTTTATAAACCCTCAATTCAATAAATAAGTAAATATTAACTATTATTAAGTGATGAATAATATAGGTGTTGGAAATTATAAACGAATACTACATCGGAAAAATGACAAATTATTTTTCAGAAAAAATTATATGGAAAAAGGAAGTTGACCCGAATATGGGGATTAAAGCAGGTACCATGGATTGTACCAGATGGGTGCCAGAGAATCCATGGTGGAATGGTGAGTTAGTTGAACAAGAAAAAACAGGCATCAGGTATAAATCTACATTTGAGATACCAAAAGGCGAAACACCTGTTATGGGAAGAAATTATGTTGAAATTACTCCATTTAGAACCAGCGATCGTCTTACAATTTGCGCTTTGGAGATCAATGAAAAGATGAAGAAGTATAAACAAAATTTTAAAAATTACTGGCAAGGAAAAATTTTACCAGTATTAAGAAGGTTATAATTCTTTATCTAAACCCTTGTTTTATAAAAAATAATTTTAACTCATTTCTCCAACTCAAAACTGGCCTCTCCATGTCTCTCGAAATCCTTCACTATTTCCTCTCCGATCGTCCTGACCTTGCTCTCGGTCTCCCTGTAGTTCTTACCGTTTCCTTCCAGGATGTATTTCGGGGCTGAGACGTACTGAACTTTTAGGCCTTCTTTTTTCGCCTTGATTAGGGCCTTTTTTATCAGCTCGATCCCGTTCGGTTCGCGGGTTATGAGTTTCAGCCGCCCCTTGACATCGAATGTCTTCTCTGCGTAATTCTTCCGGGCGATCTCCGTGATCGCGTCCACCCATTTGTCAGGGACGCCTTTGCTTTTCAGCAGGTCGGGTGATTTCAGGGAAAATTCAAATACCTTCGTGATGGAGCCGAATTCCTCGATCAATATGTTCCCTATCTCATTCTTTGTCTGCTCCAGGTTCTTACCTATACTTTTCCCTGCCATTTCCAGGAGCTTTTCCGACCTCTTTTCCCGCTTGAACTCGTTAAGCTTCCTTGCAGTGTCCTCCCTGTGGACCCTCTTGAGGGAGAGGGAGATGTGATCAGGATAGGATTCCATCACCCTGCAGACAACGTATTGCTTCTCCTTTATGAATTCACGGATGTCCCTAACCCACCTGGAAGCCACCTCGGAAACGTGGATCAGGCCTGTCGTCTCGTATTCGATGATTTGGGCTATCGCTGAGTGAGGGTTTATCTTGACTATCTTACACACAACGAATTCCCCTCTTCTCGGAAGTCTTCTATTCATGCTCAAACCTCCGAGACGTTCTCGCTTTTAATGCTCGCCTTCCCTCCTGTGGGTTTCACGAGAACCTCTCCGCATACCAGACATTTAACAGGATTCGCAGACTTCTCGAACACGACCTGCTCATTCTTGCACTTCTTGCATTTCACCTTCAAGAATTTGGAAACCATTATACCTTTACTCCTTGCCTTCCTTAGCCGGTTCTGCCGGCTCCCCCTCGGGCTTTTCTTCTTTTGCTTCCTCTTCCTTTGCCTCCGGCTTGGCTCCTCCGGGCTTCTCTTCCTTTTTGCCTTCGGGTTCCTCCTCGGGCTTGGCCTCTTCCTCTACTGGCTTTTTCTCCCCTTCTGCCGGGGCTTCGCCTTCCTTAGCCGGTTCTGCCGGCTCCCCCTTCTTGACCTTCTTTTTCTCCATTCTTTTCTGGATCACCTCGAGTTTGTCTTTGGGGATATCATCCTTCTTGGAGTACACGAATACCTTCAGTTTGGATTCACCCTTGCCCTTTATAGAGAATATCTTATCGATAAGTATGAGATCCTTTTTCGCCCTCAAGGCCTTTTCGAGGGAGGGGAGAATATCCTTCCTGGACGGGGTGGGCTTTCCGGTGTGTCCAAATACAGCACGCACTTCCTCCCTTTTCAGCAAGGGATTCTTTTTTTCTTCAAGTATTTTCAAAGACATCATTTCACCCACAAAGCGTATTTCCCAGGGGCGGTTATCTCGAGCAATTTTGCTATCTCTGATTCGTTCGGGTCATTTATAACGATTATGCCCTTCCACGTTTTCGTGAAATCCTTTGTTCCGCATGCAGGGCACTTGTCATCCAGAACGAATCTCCTGCAGTGCTTGCAAACCCTTTCCTTATCAGTCATTCACATTACCTCTATTTCTTTTTAGCTGTCTTTTTCTCCGGTTTTTTCGCAACTTTCTTTTCCTCCTTTTTATACCAGTCCAGCGCCCCCAAACCCGGCTGCCTTGTCGTCAGCCCTATTTTGTATTGATTCTCGGCCATGGAAACTGATATGATTCTTGCGAAGACAACAGACTTCTCCTTCATTCTCCTCTTTGTTTTCTTGCCCGTGAACATCATGTTTTTTGGGTCGTACGAAACGAAATCATCCATCAACTGCGAAACGTGAACCATCCCGTCAACAGGGCCTACCCTCACGAAAACCCCAAACTCCGTCACGTCTATCACATCACCCTTCACCAGTTCGTGCTGTTCCGGGATGTAGGTCAGCACGCCGAAATCCACAGGATAATAGAGAGCCCCATCCCCGGGGATGATCACCCCCTCGCCTGTCTTCTTGACCGATATCACAGATAGAATAACGCCTAAATTTTTGTCTATCGAACCTTCGAGCTTCTCCTCCAAACTCGCTTTCACCGCATCCTCCAGATTCATCCCGAATTTGTCGGGAGCCACTCGTATCTTATCGCTCACATCAAAAATTTTGTACATGGTGATCCTCCGGTTATTATACACAGTTGTTAGGTTATATTTATAAGATTTAATTAAAAAACCTTTATATCTCCTGCAGCACGCATATATTTGGCGTTATTATTGCAACCTCGCAGAACAGTTCTCTCAACCCCTTCGTGGAGTTTATGTCTGTGAGGTCGATCTGAGTCCCATCGAGATTTAACATCCAGTCCATGGTTTCGTTTTCGGATATCCCGTAAGAAAGGATCGCATAATCCTTGAATTCCCTTGATTCCACGAAATTTTTGTATGCCTCCTCTTTTCCAAGGCATTCAATGCAGGACCCGTTGTGGAAATACTCTATGAGGACTTTCATGCCCCTTAGGATTCCCACCCTCTCTTCAGGCGTGAGCGTTCTGTTCAGAACGTTCGGCAGCACAACAGGACCGGGCCCCTCCGGCCTGTAATTCAGCACCGCGAACCCCATCATGCTCGCGACCATTATGAACCCGATAAATATCGCCATGAACCTCTGTTTCGCAACCTTGTCCATTTATCCCCCTTTAACTTTTTTCATCCGGAATATGTTCTCCCTTTCCATCTCCTCAAGCCTGAAATTTATAAAAGCAGCCTGTTCTTTCAGTCTGGGTATCACAACGAATTCAAGGGCATTAACCCTCCTCTTGGTGGACTCGATTTCCTTCAGGAGTTTCCTCATTGTGGTTTCAATTTCCGCGGCGGTTATGACGTGTTCGAGCAGATCCTCGTAAGCATTTACCATGTTATTGATCCTCATGCTGGTTGTCAGCATACCATAACCTCTCTCAAAAAGGTTTTTCCTCACAGAACCTGCCTTTATTGCCGGAACCGTAACCCCCATTATGTTTTTCACCTCGAGTTCTATCGCAGGCTGCTCGCGAAGGGCGAAAGCAACGGATTTTATGTTGACTATGCCCTCAAGCGCTGTACACCCCCGCATTTTTTCATGCCCACCTATGTATTTCTCATTGAGTTCCCTCCGCAGATTCTTCGCCTTTTTCAGAACTTCAAAAAATTCCATAATCAGGCCGTCCCTTTTCGTTATCTTCGGCCTGTTTTTTTGCATCAAGGATAATACTTTCCTTCTTCTTCTCCGCCCTTTCAATTATCCTGATCGCTTCCTTCTCCGCCCTCTTTATGCCATCCAAGAGTTTTTGATCCATCACTCCACCCTTTGTATATTATTTCACGTCGAAGTTAAAGAATCTTATATTTATCATGCAGATATATATTTTTTTCTGTTCCCCCGGAAACCTTATAATTCCTTAAATCACCCATTTATGCATGGTTTCTCCCGCCAGGTTATGCATAATCTGCAAGGGTTCCCGGAACCTCTGCGGATGGAGGGTCTGCCCTTTGTATTCCAGGATCAAGGTAATGCCAAAGATAGAGAAAACCCTCAAGAAGGAATTCTTCGGACCTTCAACCTCGGTCTTTGTCGGCCACAACTTCTACCCGAACGTTTACGTAGGGCCTCTCGCCTCCCTCGACCCCGAGAACACCGAAACCATGGATTCCCCGCAGGAGTGGTTCGGGAAGCCCTATTCAAAGATAATAGAAATGCGTTCCTTTATGTTAAGGTCGAAATACAGGGAGAACGTTCACTCAAAATCCCAATTCATAGAAAAAACCCAGGAGCTCTCGCTTGCCAAGGGCCCGACGGACGTTGAACTCGAATTCAGGAAGAAACCAAAGGTTTCCTTTGAATTCTCCGACATCACGCAACCCCTGGGGCCTTCAGCCCCACTTGAAAGATTAAGGATAACGGAAAACCCTGCAATACCAAGAAAAACCGAAAAAATCGTAAGCGATGAGCTGAAAGCGGAGGAAGCGGGCTTCCTTCTCTACAGGCAAGGAGCGAATGTTTACAGGGTTTCAACCATCCTCTCTTCAGGCGTCCTGGGCCTGGAGGACAACAGGAAGCTTGTCCCGACCAGGTGGTCGATCACCGCAACAGATGACCTGATCTTCAGAAAGCTCGTTTCAAAGGTGAGAGAGTGCGAACAAATAAATGAGTATCTTGTTTTCTCGGGCGAATACCTTGACAACCATTTCGAGTTTTTGGTAATGCCCGGTAACTGGGAGTTCGAAAATTTCGAGGCATGGTCCCCTGGATCAACCTGGTCGTTCAATTTGAAAAAGACAGAGATCCTTGAAGAATATGAACCCTTCCAGGGAAGGAAGGCCTACGCGAACCTCCAGGCAGGGGGATACTACGCGAGCAGGCTCGCTGTGATAGAATACCTTCACCGAATAAAGAGGCAGGCGAGAGTGATAGGATTCAGGGAGATACGTGAAGGCTACACGATTCCGTTGGGGGTCTGGGTGGTCAGGGAGACAGCGAGGAAAGCCTTCCTTTCGAAACCTTTGAAATTCCATTCGCTAGGCGAGGCCTTGAAACACATAGATTCCCGCTTGAACACGTCTGTTAACGAATATGCCAAAAAAAGCGTTATACTGAAACAACGAAGACTTAACGATTTTAACCCTTTTTAACCATTCCCCTAAATAATTATCTATGCCCGGACAAAAAATACAGAGGGTCCTTGAATTCCTGAGAAAAAGATACGGCGAAAGGATAGAAGAGCGAATGGAGAGGAACCCGGACCTCTTCGAACTCCTGGTCACCACAGTCCTGTCCCAGAGGACAAGGGACGAAAACACCTCGTTCGCCAGCGAACGCCTGTTTTCGGTGGTGACGAGCCCTGATGAAATCCTAAATCTTGAAGATAATGAACTTGAAGAACTCATAAAGCCTTCCGGGACGTTCAGGCAGAAAGCGAAAAGGATAAAGGATTTGTCAAGGGTTTTGATAAGGGATTACATGGATTCTTTCCCGAAAAAACGCTCGGAACTGCTAACCCTCCCGGGGGTAGGTCTTAAAACAGCAGATGTTGTCCTTTCTTACGGTTTCGGAGAACCCGTAATACCAGTGGACGTGCATGTCGAAGTGTGCTCGAAAAGGCTGGGGTTCGTGAGGAAAGAGGCGAAATACGAAGAAATACGCGCTTCGCTAGAGAACCTCGTCCCCGAGAAGGAAAGGTTCCTGGTAAACCTCGGTTTTGTGAACTTCGGGAGGGAGACCTGCAGGACAAGGAATCCGAAATGCGGGGAATGCGAATTGAACGATATATGCGATTTCCACCTTTCCAGCAAAAACTCGGTGTGAACATGGCTTATTTAGGAGTTAACTACCCATTCACGAAATCCGTGACCTTCAAGATTATAATAGCGACCGCTGTCGTTTGGGTTATTCAATTGATCGCGTATCCCTTGGTTGACGTTTTGTTTTCCCTTAAACCAAGTTTGGCCCTGTCAGGGTATGTATACCAGTTCTTCACGTACATGTTCCTCCACGCAACCTATACCAAGATCGGTATGGTATACCCCATGCATATCGCTATTAACATGCTGCTCCTGGCGATATTCGGCTTCCCTCTGGAACAGACAATAGGGAGGAAAAAGTTCATAATAGTCTACGTAGTTTCGGGCATAGGGTCCGCGATATTCTATCTCCTTATGATGG
>JAZGEG010000014.1:0-6741 GCA_036478655.1 Candidatus Aenigmatarchaeota archaeon
TATATGAACCTGGAGATAGTTCCTACCATATCCATACTTGCTGGATATTTCGAACATATCCGTAACCAGGAACTAAAGAAATACGTGCACAAAGCTTCCGAGAAGGAATACAAGCACCTGGAAGAGCTATCCAAAAGTATTATACATAAGCTTCTTCATTATCCCATATCCGAGTTGAGGAAACAGAATAGCAAGGGGAATCTGCATATCACCAAAATTGATGTTCTATGGGATTTATTCCATTTGCGAAAATTTGAAGAAAACACCGAATGAATACGATTGTTTTAGGATCCCGGGGTAGTAATTTGGCACTCTGGCAGGCAAACTTTATGCGCCGCCTGCTTCAAGAAATAATTGATAATGTCCATGTAGAAATTGAGGTTATTAAAACAAGGGGGGATTATATTCAGGACAAACCCATTCCTGTCATTGGCGGCAAGGGTTTATTCACCAAAGAAATTGAGGATGCTCTCCTGGATGAACGGATTCACATTGCAGTACACAGTCTAAAAGATATCCCATCTACCCTTCCGGAAGGGCTGGTTTATGCTGGCTCACCTCTGCGTGCTGACTGTCGTGATACATTTATATCTACACGTTGGGCCTCCCTGAAGGATGTACCTGATAGGGGACGAATAGCCACCGGAAGTATGCGGCGCCGGGCGCTTGTCTTGGGCCAAAAGCCTACCCTCACCTGTGAGAATTTGCGGGGAAACATTGATACACGCTTACGAAAACTAGAAGAGGAAGACTGGGATGGAATTATCATGGCTGCAGCGGCTCTTGACCGTCTTCGGCTCAAACACCGGGTTACAGAGTATCTTGATCCCGAGATATTCGTCCCCTCGGTTGGTCAAGGAGCTATTGGTCTGGAAGTAAAGGAAAACCGAAAGGATATGTTAACCGCATTGAAGAAGATCACTCATCAAGAAACGGTTGATGCGGTTAAAGCCGAGCGGGCATTCATGCGTCACCTGGAAGGGGGATGTTCAGTGCCCATCGGTGCCTGGGGGCGTCATGTCAACGGACAATTACATCTTACCGGTTACTTTGCTAGTGTGGATGGAAAGAGATATATACGCGAGACCGTGTACGGACCGCCGGAGGAACCGGAAGTACTTGGATTTAAACTTGCCAAACAATTCTTAGCCCATGGGGTAAAAGAGTTCATGTCCCGATGATAAGAAAGATTTATTATACGGGATCGACCAGACCAAAATTGAAACTTGAGGTTATGAAGGAGGTCCGGTTTTTCCACACTCCTACCATTAAAATCATCTTTGACCCTCCCGAATTGTTTGGCGGAATAGAAAGCCATTTGGCTAAAAGTCCTTTAATTGTTTTTCAAAGTAAAAATGGGGTTCGGGGATTCTGTTCGTGGTTGGAAAATTTGGGTCGCTCTGTAAAAATTGAATCAGAGTCCATCTGGGCGGTGGGAACGTCCACGGCAAGGGAAGTACGAACCGCTCTTCATCAGGCAGTGCAACAGCCTGATGAACAAAATGTAAGAGGATTAATTAAAGCTTTTATGGGTTTGAAAAAACGACCAGTTTTACTCATAACTGGTCACGAGACGAGACCGGAATTCGTCACTTGGCTTAGGGATAATAGGTGGGACGTTCTGCAAATCCCGGTCTACAAAACGGAAATATTTGAGAACCAGGAGTTGTACCAGTTATTCCAAAACTCAAATGAGGAAGTTGTGATTTTCACTTCACCCTCCACAGTACAGGGATTCTTAAGAAGTACATACCGTGATGATCTGTCTGGAGTTGTTTCACTCCTGGTATCTATTGGTCCCACGACTTCTGTAAAAATCAAATCGTGTTACGGGAATGTGTCTTATGAAGCCCCCGAACCCGATGTGAGTAAAATTGCGAGCGTTATAACCTCAGATCTTATTCTCCCATCCAAAACGGTAATTTAATAGTCTAAATAATGAATTCAAGAGAACGATTCCTGTCAGCATGTAATCGACTGACGCTTGATCGGCCTCCGGTATGGATCATGCGTCAGGCAGGCCGGTATTTACCTGAGTATCGAGAATTGAAGAAGAAACACGGTTTTTTGAAACTGGTCCAGACACCTGAACTAGCGGCTGAAGTCACCTTGCAACCCATTCGCCGTTTTCAGTTAGATGCCGCAATAGTGTTCAGTGATATTCTGGTAATTCCGGAATCCCTGGGGCAGCCCTATACTTTTCGGGAGGGAGGCGGGATTGAGATGGCCTTTTGTGCCGATTCCGAGTCATGTATTAACACCTTATCTGAAAATGGTCTGGAAGAAAGGCTCCATTACGTTCTGGAGGCAATAAAACTGATAAAAAGTGAACTGGGGAGAGAAAAAGCGTTAATTGGTTTTGGGGGATCACCATGGACACTTGCAACTTATATGGTGGGAGGCGGGACTTCCCAAAATCACACTCAGGTTAAGTCCATGTTATACCTATCACCGGAATTATTTCATCAATTGATGGAAAAGCTTACAGCCGCCCTCATTCGTTATTTCAATTTACAGATTGCGGCTGGTGTAGACGCCATTCAAATTTTCGACACCTGGGCAGGTATACTTACACCGACTACCTACTGGGAGGCCTCCGCTCAATATCTAGCAAGGATTGTTAGGGCCATAAAAGGGCGCATTCCCGTTATCATCTTCTCCCGTGGCGCCCACCACTGGATTGAAGACCTGCGAAGAATCGAAGCGGATGTTCTGGGTCTGGACTGGACCTATTCCATCGCGCGATTTTACGACGATATGAAAGGGACAGTCGCCGTTCAAGGTAATCTGGACCCAACCATTTTGAATATGACCCCTGACGTAGTAAGACGGGAAACCTTACGCATCTTGGAAGAGATGATAGATCGTCCAGGACACATTTTCAATCTTGGTCATGGAATCTTACCGGAGGCCAGAATTGAATCCATGGAGACCTTGGTGGAAACAGTGAGAGAATTTAGATCCTCAACCTAAGGGGGCATATACAAGAAGCAGATCATTATGATGCTGGAAGTTAATCTTGATTTGGTGAAGAAGTATTACAGACCAGGTCCGCGGTACACAAGCTATCCCCCGGCTCCCCATTTCAACGAATCTGTGGGGATCACAGAGTGGGAAGAACAAATTCGATTGAATAATCAGGGGAATAACCGGGATCTGTCACTCTATTTCCACATCCCGTTCTGTGATACCCTTTGCTGGTTTTGTGGTTGTACGGTGGAAATTACCCGGAAGCGTGATAAGATTGATGAATATCTTCACTATCTATATAAAGAGATTGACCTCATAAGAGACCGGATACATGACGAACGGAAAGTAGTGCAGATGCATTTTGGTGGAGGTACACCCACCTATCTGACCCCAGAGCAGATTCGTCAGCTGGGTGATAAGATAAACCGGTCTTTCACGTTTTCAGATAATGCTGAAATAGGATGTGAGATGGATCCCCGGGAACTGACTGAAGAACATCTCCTGGCTCTGAAAGAGTTTGGTTTCAACCGTGCCTCCATGGGTGTTCAGGATTTCAATCCCAAGGTGCAGGAGTCGGTACATAGAATTAACTCATACGAGATGGTTTCTGAAGTGGTAGATTGGATTCGGAAGTTAGGATTCCTGTCGCTGAACCTGGACCTGATCTATGGGCTGCCACATCAAACCCGGGAAAGTTTTGAATGCACGATTGAAAATATCCTGAAACTGGCCCCAGACCGATTGGCTGTATTCAACTATGCCCATGTGCCATGGATGAAGCCCCATCAGAAGTTGATAAAAGATGAAGATTTACCCGTACCGGAAGTAAAACTGCAAATGTTGAAGATGATCATTGAACGTCTTACATCCAGTGGTTATATCTATATTGGGATGGATCATTTTGCCAAGGAAACCGATGAACTGACTATTGCTCAGAAGGAAAAAAATCTCCAGCGAAATTTCCAAGGATACAGTACCAAGCTAGGGGCTAATATTTATGCTATGGGGATGTCTTCCATTAGTCAGTTAGAAAATGTTTATGCTCAAAACGTCAAAGAACTCCCCCTCTATTATAATCGGATTCGGGCAAACCAACTCCCAGTAGGAAAAGGGTATCTGCTTTCCGAAGATGACAAGATTCGGAGGGAAACGATCATGCAGTTGATGTGCAACTTAGAATTGGATTTTGCTGAGATGTCTAACCAACTGAGGATTGACTTCTCTGACTACTTCAATAATGAGATACAACATCTGGGTGAATTTGAAGCAGATGGTTTGTTGATCCGGGAGCCGAATAAGATAACCATCACAGACAAGGGACGGCTCTTCATCCGGAACATTGCCATGGAATTCGATGCTTTTCTGGAACAGTCAGTAGCACGTTACTCTAAAACAATATGAATTCCTGCCGAAGGGCGGTCATTCTGGCGAATTTGGGAGGACCTAGTAAATTGGAGGAAGTTCGTCCTTTTCTGAATAATCTCTTTAGCGATCCGGACATTTTTCATTTTCCCTTTGGAAAGATTGGACGTGATCTATTTTCCTCCCTGATTGCCATGCTTCGTGCACCAAAGTCAAAGAAATATTATGCCGCAATCGGGAGTAGATCTCCTTTACATGAGAATACCCTAAACCAGGCATTTAAATTACAAGCATCGTTAAGCTCAGAAGGGGATTTCAATGTTTTGGTTGCCCAGCGCTATTATCACCCCTTCTTATGTGAAGTAGCCGACCGAGTCCGCGCTGAGAGTTATGACGGGATTATCATGTTACCCTTGTATCCCCAATATTCCACGACGACCTCATTATCCATTATCAATGAATGGCGACGGGTCAGTTCTGGGTTACCAAAGACGGTATATATAGAAAGATTCTATTCGGAGCCTGGCTATATTAAAGCCTGTGTGAAGCAGATTGAAGCAAAATTGGTTGAATTTTCCGTTTCTCCCCACATTCTATTCACGGCCCATTCCATACCAATAAAGAGGATTCTAGAAGGAGATCCATATGAAAAGGAAGTCCATGTGAATATGAAACTAATTATGGATCAGTTGGGGCCTAACTACTCGTATTCACTTTGCTATCAAAGCAAGGTAAGCCCAATTAAATGGCTGGGTCCGACTGTTGAAGCAGAGATCGATCGTTTAGTTAGCCAGGACGTACGTCATGTTCTGATTTTTCCTATAAGTTTTGTGTCCGAACATTTAGAAACGCTTTATGAATTGGATATTCAAAAGCGCAATTATGCTCTGAGTCATGGTATTGAACAATATGAGCGGGCAAATACTGTTCAAGACCGGGATGAATTTATTCAGATTTTGAAAAAACTAGTTTTGGAGGCAGTGTCGTGAAAAAGGTAGTTGTTATAGGTGGCGGTATAGCCGGTCTAACAGCAGCTTTTCGACTGAAACAAGCTGGTATAGAGGTCACTTTGCTGGAGAAAAATGAACGTTTAGGCGGTGCTATTCACTCCGTGAAGGAAAATGGGTTTTTGGTGGAGATCGGGCCAAATACCATTCTGGAGACCTCTCCAAAAGTAACCGAACTGATCAGGGATGCAGGACTTGAGAAAGAAAAGGTGTATGCGAACGACCAGGCGAAAAACCGCTATATTGTTCGGAATAAGAAACCGATATCCCTGCCTATGTCGCCACGGGCATTCTTTGTTACGTCTTTATTTAGCTGGAAGGCCAAGTTCCGGTTATTGAAGGAACCGTTTATTGATCCCTGGGACAATAGCTATGAGGAATCCCTGTCCCAGTTCGTGGTTCGGCGTTTGGGGCAAGAATTTCTGGATTATGCCATTAATCCCTTTGTAGCCGGAGTATACGCCGGGGACCCCGATACCTTGAGTGTAAAGCACGGTTTCCCAAAACTCTATGCCTTGGAGCAAACCTACGGTAGCTTGATTAAAGGTCAGATCAAAGGGGCGAAAGAAAGGAAGCTTCAAGGAGAAACTTCTAAGCAGAGTGCGAAAATGTTCTCTTTTACGAGTGGACTGAAAATGATACCGGATCGTTTTGAACAAATTTTGGGTTCTGCAGTTCATAAGAGGGCTCGAGTAGAAAACATGGTATCCGGAGAAAAAGGTTGGGAGGTTCACTTCCGTAATGCAAAGGAGCAAGAGAAGCTCATTACGGCTGATGCGGTTCTGTTTGCCGGGAGAACAACCGATCTGCCAGAATTAAAACTGAATTACACGTTACAGGATGATTTTAAATGCCTGGGAAAAATTTATCACCCACCCGTATCGGTATTGGCACTGGGATTCAAACGAGATGACGTGGGACATCCCCTGGATGGTTTCGGTGTATTAATTCCAAAGATTGAAGGATTTGAGATTCTGGGAGCCCTTTTTTCCTCTACGTTATTTGAAAACCGGGCGCCGGAGGATCAGGTGTTACTCACCGTGTTTATTGGGGGAACCCGTCAGCCAGAAAATGCTCTCAAGCCTGAATCGGAACTGGTTGATATTGCGTTGAAAGATTTAGACGTTATCGTGAATGTAATAGGTAAACCTACCTTTACCTACCACGTGTTCTGGGAGAAGGCGATCCCACAATACGAGGTGGGTTATGCTCAGTACAAGGATTCGTTGAATAATTTAGAGAGAAACTGCCCGGGCTTGTTCTTTGCGGGGAATTACCGTAGCGGAATTTCTGTCGCTGATACCATCGTGGATGCGACAAATATAGCTGAGCAAATCCAGGCATTTATCAACAAAGTGTAAGGAAAAGAAATTATGAAATTGCAACATCGGGACTTATTAAT